>JBFJVR010000296.1:0-4215 GCA_041624095.1 Oleiphilaceae bacterium | reverse complement strand
TCAGCGGTTGAACCCGATAGCAAACGCGACGCGGTATACCAGGACTTTAAATGGGCCTTGGAAAATGGCGTGATCCCCGCTGGCCGAATTATGTCGAATGCCGGTGCAGGCGAACATAAGCCAGCAACTTCAACAATAAACTGTACCGTATCGGGTACGGTTTTTGATTCCATGGATGACATTCTGCTTAAGAACCATGAAGCAGGTCTGACCCTGAAAGCCGGCTGCGGTATTGGTTACGAGTTTTCCACACTGAGACCCAAAGGTGCATATGTCGCAGGAGCCGGTGCTACTACGTCCGGCCCTCTATCATTCATGGATATCTTCGACAAAATGTGCTTCACCGTATCGTCGGCTGGTGGCCGCCGCGGTGCCCAAATGGCAACCTTTGACGTGCATCACCCAGACGTACTCGATTTTATTCGCGCCAAACGTGAAGATGGCCGTTTAAGGCAGTTTAACTTGTCCCTGCTCATCACCGAGGACTTTATTCAGGCGGTTAGAGACGACGCTGATTGGCAACTCTCCTTCCCGGTAACTGCAGAAGAAGTAGAAGAAGATAAGCTGGATCTGAGTGATAGCGAAAAATTTGTTTTCCGTAGTTTTCCGGTAAAGAACAGCTACGTGACCAACAACGAAGGCTTGGTAGCCTGTCGCATCTATCAAACAGTTAAAGCCAAGTACATTTGGGACTCGATTATGACGTCCACTTATGACTTCGCGGAACCTGGATTTATCCTTATTGATAAAGTTAACGAAATGAATAACAACTGGTTTTGCGAAAATATTCGCGCAACCAACCCCTGTGGCGAACAACCTCTGCCGCCTTATGGAAGCTGCTTACTGGGTTCGGTAAACCTGACTAAGTTTGTTGATCGCCCCTTCAGTGATAAAGCGGCTTTCAACTTCGAAAAATACAAAAAGGCTGTACGCATATTCACCCGAATGCTCGACAACGTGGTAGAAATCAATGGCCTACCCTTGATCGGCCAACGTAATGAGATCACCTTTAAGCGCCGCCACGGCATGGGCATACTCGGGCTTGGCTCAACTCTTACGATGATGAAAATGCCCTACGGCTCACCTGAGTCTGTCGAGTTCACCGAGCGCGTCAATCGTGAAATGGCTCTGGAAGGCTGGCGCGAGGCGCTGGCGCTAAGTGAGGAAAAAGGCCCGGCACCGATAATGGAAGAAAGCTTTACGGTAACCGAAGAAATGCTATTGAAACGCCCTGAAATGCGCGCCGAAGGGTATCAGGCCGGCGACGAGATTAAAGGCAAGGTACTGCACGCACGTTACAGTCGTTATATGCAGAAGGTCGGCGAATTCGAGCCGGAGCTAATTGATGCGCTGGCAGAAAAAGGTGCGCGCTTTACTCACCACACGTCTATTGCGCCCACCGGTACGATTTCCCTTTCGCTGGCCAACAACGCGAGTAACGGCATAGAGCCAAGCTTCGCACACCACTATGCCCGCAACGTCATTAGAGAAGGCAAGAAGACAAAAGAAAAAGTAGATGTGTTTTCTTTTGAGCTGCTCGCCTATCGCCATGCAGTCAATCCCAATGCTATGCCATTCAGTGACGACCCAGCCTGTAAGCTGCCGGAATACTTTATTTCAGCTGACGAAGTTACACCCAAGCAGCACGTAGATATTCAGGCTGCTGCACAAATTTGGGTGGACTCTTCGATCTCGAAAACGGCGAATGTACCTACTGATTTCCCCTATGAGGAATTCAAGGATATATACATGTACGCCTACGACAAAGGGCTGAAAGGTTGCACAACATTCCGCTTTAATCCAGAAGCATTCCAAGGCGTTCTGGTTAAGGACTCCGACTTGGAAAACACCATCTATGAATTCACACTCGATGATGGCTCCAAGATTAAAGCGAAGGGCAACGAAGAAATCGAATACGATGGTGAACTGCACTCGGCAGCTAACCTGTTTGACGCATTAAAAGAAGGCACCTACGGCAAGTACTAACACTGCCTTGAGCTTCATAACCTCTTAAGAATAGGTATAGAGATGGCTATTAAGATAGAGAAAAAAATCGTCGGTTATCAGGTGCACACAAACCCTGAAGCCGCTGCGGACTTCGCATTGGAAAGTGCACCAAAGCCCGTTGAAATGAATGAAACCATAGAACGTCCGGACTTTTTACTCGGTTCTACTTACAAGGTTAAGACACCGGTTTCGGAACATGCCTTGTATATAACGATCAATGACATCATCCTGAACCAGGATACTGATCACGAGGTAAGACGCCCTTACGAAGTATTTATCAACTCAAAGTCAATGGAACACTTTCAGTGGGTTATCGCGTTAACACGGGTTATATCAGCCGTATTCCGCAAAGGCGGGGATATTACCTTCCTCGTAGAAGAACTTTCGTCGGTGTACGACCCGAATGGCGGCTACTATAAAAAAGGCGGCGTGTTTATGCCCTCTTTGGTTGCTGAGATTGGCGCAGTGATCGAAAAGCATATGAAGTCGATTGGCCTGATTGAGCACGAAGAAATGAGTGAATCGACCAAACGAATACTTGCCGAGAAAAAAGCGCAATTTGAAAGTGCGCAGGCAGAAAGTAAAGAAACAGGGAAAGACAACCCCTTCCCTGCAAATGCCAGCCTCTGTAAAAAATGCCATAACAAATCGGTAATCGTAATGGATGGCTGCCAAACTTGTCTGAATTGCGGCGACAGTAAGTGTGGTTAAGCGCTAATTTTTAAACTATACGTTTAAGTCCATAGAAGTACCTGAAACGCTAGAAGGGTTATATGCCGAATTTGCGCTTCAGTACTTCTAGGCGCTCGTTGCTATAAGCACCATCAATTGACTTAAGCTTCTCAGAAGTAACCAAGGTTTCATAAGCATGGATAATATCGTAGATCCACTTACCGGGCACAAAGCAGGTAATTTGGGACTCCGAAACCTGTTCTTGCTCGCCCTCGCCTTCTAGCGTGAGGTGGATTGTGAGCACCTCGTCGTCTTGCTCATCCAGCAGCGACAAATGTGAGCTTTTGAATGTTTCACCGTAATAACTGATACACGCCGCGCCGCGGTCGGAAAACACCATCGTATAAGCGCTCTCATTTAGCGAAAACTTAATGCTTTGTTCTTGCCCTTCGTGGGTAACCTGCGAACTGCTAAGTTCACAGTGAATGAGACTGTCTTCTCGCTGAATCGACAAGGACGGGGACGCAACCAAAGTCCGATACAGCCTGATTAAACGACGATCCAATAGTAAGGTCTTTGCGAGCTTACGGCGCTCCTTTATTTCTGAGAACAACTCTGAATGGTCCAGTTGCTTTTGTCGCTCTATTCGCTGTAACGCTCGATTGATCGTCGACTGCAAATGATCAAAAGCCGAACGCACCGACAACAGTGTTAATTCCTCGTGCTTTTGTGACAAAATCAATACCCCACGCTGAAACCTGGCTTTAAGCCCAAGAATGGGCGCAGCACCTTAATAAACTGTTTCATCAGCCGATGAACAAGCGACACGCTGCCTAGGCAGCGCTGTTACTAATAAACAAGCCATGAACTAATCAAGTATCTTACACTTCGGCTTTTCAATTCAATATTTGTGCCAGCGTAAAAGCACCTGTATTGGGGCCATTATGCATTAACTTTGCTCAAATTAAACATTGAATGCTCAAAACGGCAACTATTTGCCTACATCACATTCCAGGTGCTTTATTTATATGCTAAGTGCTGGTAAGTTTCGTCGCAGTTAAACGCCTAGAGCGAACTGTTATGATAGCCACAGGCTTTGGCAGTAGCAGCTCGTTTAAACAAGGGCTTTACAACCAGTACAACACCTACCAGGAAGAATTGATGATAAAGAATTGCTTATTCCCCGTTGCGGGATATGGAACACGATTTTTACCCGCTACGAAAGCGATGCCCAAAGAGATGCTGCCTTTGGTCAACAAGCCGCTGGTACAGTACGGTGTAGAAGAGGCGCAAGAAGCCGGAATGAATAACTTTGGATTTGTCACCGGTCGTGGCAAACGAGCCATCGCTGATCATTTCGACATCAGCTACGAGTTGGAGCACCAGATTCAGGGTACCGACAAGGAGCACTATCTGACCGACACCCGCGCGTTGATCGACAACTGCACCTTTTCCTACACCCGGCAGGTGGAGATGAAGGGCCTGGGCCATGCGATCCTCTGTGGTCAGCCTTTGATCGGCGACGAGCCCTTTGCC
>JBFJVR010000295.1:0-4216 GCA_041624095.1 Oleiphilaceae bacterium | reverse complement strand
GGCCCCCAAAAACTGCCCAAGGGAAAACTTCATCATGCAAACCAGTGTCGACCCAACCAATACGATGAGCACCGATGGAACGTCGACAAACATTCCCACTGACCCACCCAGCACCATCGCAAATATAACAATGCCGAAACCACCTAACAAACCAATGAGGGTTGCTAAATCCACTGCTAACTCCTAACTAGCTGAGACCGAACCATGAAGCCACAGACAGGCGAACGCCTGTCTGTGAAGGTACAGCGAAACCTAAAAATATGATGTTTGTATTCCAAGAGCCCAATAACAATCTGTATACTACCTATCTGGAAAAGAACCGCATTGATAGAACAATTAACAACGTAGTTAAGCTCTCTAGCATTTGGCCTTGGCTCTGTTTTTATAAGCACGAAGTCTTGATGAACATCTTGCCGCGAGCTTGTTTATTATTCATCAGTGTAGCCCGTATTGGTAAAAGTTCATGCTTTTTTAACGGGTCAATTCAAGGAAACGTTGCTTTTGTTTCAAATCGCTCAAAATACCAACAATCACTGGAATAATCATGCCACAAGATGCTAAATCCGCATTGGATGACTTTGAAAGCTCGATGCAAAAACTGGAAGAAATTGTTCGCAAAATGGAGCAGGGTGAGCTGTCTCTAGAACAGTCTTTGAGCGCATTTGAAGAAGGCGTAAGCCTGACACGTGCATGCCAGGAAACCCTGAAGTCAGCAGAACAACGGGTATCAAAACTGGTCCAACAAGGCGACACCCTTATCGCAGAACCGCTCGAGGGGCACCGTGACGACTAGTCTTCAGCCGCCGCACTTTTTCCAAAGCTATACCGAACAGATTGATAGCGCGCTCAAGCTAGCCATTGAAGCAATGACAATGCCGGGCAACACTTTGTCAGAGGCGATGCGCTACAGCACATTATTAGGTGGCAAGCGCATTCGCCCGATTCTGGTGCTGGCGACCGCGGAGTGCTTTGGCGTTGCCGCCTCATCCGCATTACCCGAAGCGTGTGCAGTAGAGTTCATCCACGCTTATTCGCTGATCCATGATGACTTACCAGCGATGGATGACGACGACTTACGTCGGGGCAAACCTACCTGCCATAAAGCCTTTGATGAGGCCACCGCTATTCTCGCCGGTGACGCATTACAGGCACTGGCATTTGAGCACTTGGCGCAGAACCATCCGCCACACCAAAAACCGCACCAATTAAGCATGATCCGTATTCTCGCACGCGCTAGTGGTGCCAGAGGAATGGTGCTGGGCCAAGCAATAGACTTGCATTCAGCCGGCAGCCCCCTCGACTATAGCGCGCTAGAAAACATGCATCTACACAAAACGGGTGCATTAATTGAAGCCGCGGTACTTCTTGGTGCACTTAGCGGCGAAAGCGAACTACCGGAGTATGAGCTTGCAGCACTGAAGACCTATGCAAAGTCGATTGGCTTGGCTTTTCAGGTTCAGGACGACATCCTCGACATTACCTCTGACACTGAAACTCTGGGCAAACAACAAGGCGCAGACTTAGCACGCAACAAGCCTACCTACCCTTCACTGCTAGGCCTGGAAGGGGCGAAGCTAAAACTACAGGAACTGCACCAACAGGCCGACCAGGCGCTGACGCAACTGCATGGCCGCGACACGCAAAAGCTCCAGGCGATTTCACGCTTTATCGTCGACCGACACTTATGACCATGGAGTGACTGAGCAAGCTCATCGATAAATAAACACTTCATCGTGCTAAAGATCGTTCGTGCATAGAACTCATTCTGTTATAATGCGGCGTTTTCTTCTTTGACCTTTCTATGTGCTAATGCCTGAACACGCTATTTTTCAAGAAATCCCCCGGCAGCGACCGAACACGCCATTGTTGGATAAGATAAACTCGCCCCAGCAATTGCGACTGATGCAAGAGGAGCAGCTAGCGCAGCTGAGTTACGAACTCAGGGCATACTTGCTGTATAGCGTAGGTCAATCTGGCGGACATTTTGGCGCCGGGCTCGGCGTAATAGAGCTCACGATCGCACTTCACTATGTGTTTAATACCCCAGATGACAGGTTGGTCTGGGATGTCGGCCACCAAGCTTACCCGCATAAAATTCTTACTGGTCGTCGAGAGCAGATTGTCAAAATCCGGCAACAGGATGGCCCCGCCGCCTTCCCTGCCCGCGACGAAAGTGAATATGATACCTTTGGCGTAGGCCATTCCAGCACCTCTATCAGCGCCGCTTTGGGCATGGCCTTATCTGCCAAACTGAAAAAAGAACAACGACGTGCAATCGCGGTCATTGGCGACGGCGCATTAACCGCCGGAATGGCTTTTGAAGCATTAAGTCACGCTGGCGACATAGCGCCAGACATGTTGGTGATACTCAACGACAACGACATGTCAATTTCGGACAATGTTGGCGGCCTCAAGAACCACTTGGCACGCATTCTGTCGGGCCGAACCTACAATCAAATGCGCGATGGCGGCAAAAAAGTACTCAGTAATACGCCTAGCCTGATGGAACTGGCGCGACGCACCGAAGAGCACGTCAAGGGCCTGATGGTTCCCGGTACCTTATTTGAAGAGCTAGGCTTCAACTACATTGGCCCCATCGATGGACATGACCTGCCGACCTTGCTGCGCACACTGGAAAACATGAAGGAATTGAAAGGCCCTCAGTTTTTGCACGTGGTCACAAAAAAAGGCAAAGGCTTTGGCCCCGCTGAAGCGGATCCGATTGGCTATCACGCGATCAACAAAATTGAAGCAAAACCACCGCTCGCAGAGATAGCACAAAACCCTGACCAAGCGAAACCGAAATACTCCAATGTATTTGGCCAGTGGATCTGCGATATGGCGGCGGCCGACCCGCTTCTGGTAGGTATCACCCCCGCCATGAAGGAAGGTTCGGACCTGATACAGTTTGCACAACGCTTTCCCGATCGCTACTTCGACGTCGCCATTGCCGAACAACATGCGGTGACGCTCGCAGCAGGCCTCGCGTGCGAGGGCATTAAACCGGTAGTCGCTATCTACTCTACCTTTCTGCAGCGTGCGTACGACCAGCTGATACACGATGTAGCCGTGCAGGACCTGGATGTGCTGTTTGCGATAGACAGAGCCGGCCTGGTTGGAGAAGACGGCCCAACCCATGCAGGAAGCTTTGATTTATCTTTCCTGCGCTGCATTCCCAATATGCTGATTATGGCTCCCTCAGATGAAAATGAGCTACGCCAGATGCTCTACACCGGCTACCAGCACAAAGGGCCTGCAGCAGTGCGCTACCCGCGCGGCAAAGGCCCCGGGGTAGAAATCGAACAAAATATGAGTGCGCTCCCGATCGGAAAATCCCGCGCCATACTAAAGGGGAGCCGTGTAGCAATTTTGTCGTTTGGAAGCTTACTCCCCGCAGCTCGGGAAGCAGCAGAAGAGCTCAACGCTACATTACTAGATATGCGCTTCGTCAAACCGCTGGATGAGCAGAACATTGAGGCAACAGCCTTATCCCACGACCTGCTGGTAACCGTCGAAGAAAACACCATTGCCGGCGGCGCTGGTAGTGCCGTGGCTGAGTTATTGAACGGTAAGCAAATTAATGTCGCCCTGCTTCACCTGGGCCTGCCGGACAGCTTCGTACCACACGGGAAACCGGCCGACTTGCTGAAACAATGCGGTTTAGATGGCTCTGGAATCACACGGGCAATTTCAGCTACGTTGGCAAACCTGAGTCGCGATGAAGATCTCGGTACAGGGACGAGCGCCTGATTCAAGCCAAGAGCAAACACGGTGAAATACTCACTGCTGACAGGGCTTATTCCGGAGGAGCGTCATCCTGATGGTTTTTCAACCAATGGCCCAGCTTACTTGCCTTGGTAGTCAGATAAGCGTCATTGTGAGGGTTGCGCCCCACCTCAATTGGCACCCGCTCGATGACCTCAACGCCACCTGCTCTGAGCGCATCCACTTTGCGCGGATTGTTGGTCATTAATCGCAGAGACTTAATTCCCAAATGCGCCAGCATGGAATGACAAATCGTATAGTCCCGCAGGTCGGCAGCAAAACCAAGCTTCTCGTTAGCTTCGACTGTATCCGCACCTTGATCCTGCAAGTGATACGCCCTTACCTTGTTCAGCAAACCAATGCCGCGGCCTTCTTGACGTAAATACATCAGCACCCCTCGCCCCGCGTCAGCAATAGACTGCAAGGCCTGTTCGAGCTGGTAACCACAATC
>JBFJVR010000294.1:0-4238 GCA_041624095.1 Oleiphilaceae bacterium | reverse complement strand
GGTCGAGTCCTTTCTCGACTGGCGTTCATCGTTTAGGCGCTCAGAAATTATCACTGACTCAAGCAATAGAGCTGACCCAGATAGTCGTGAATATCGTAATACCTACCGCAGTGGGCCTGTTCTCAACTACCAGTTTTCAAGAGCAACATCTATACAGTTATCCTCCAGTTACGTAGGGGTTGAAAATTCTGACCCCGATGTCTCGGATTCCGAACGGGTGGAGAATGACATTGGCCTGTCTTATTACATTAACCCACTTACCCAGTTAAGCCTTAATGGCAGCTATGCCAGAGTTACCGACGGTGACGAACTCGATAAATTTGAGAATGCGAACGTCAATCTTGGCCTTGTGAGGCGGTTTGTGAAAGGTGAGCTGGCGATCAATGTCGGTAAAACGCGGTTTATACCCGAGCTTGGTGAGTATAGGGCAGGGAATTTCGTTGATGTTCGATTCAGCAGAGACCAGCTATTACTCCATGACTGGAGCCTGCAATATAACGAGAATATTTCAGATACTTCGATTGGCTTCGATAGTGAGGAAGATGCACTTGCCGCTGAGAATCGAGAGGCTTTGAATATCAATGGTACTGACATAGTAGAACGTCGTCAGCTGAGGCTTGGGGCTCAACGGGAAGTAGGAAATTTCGTTTACGAAATCGATTCCTTGTGGGAAGACGAAGACTATTTGGTTCAGCTCAACGATCAGCAGGCACGCCGCATCGATGTTTTGCTGCGCAATCGTATCTCCCCGATATTAACGGTAGGGGCTGCGTACTCATGGCAAAGTGATGACTTTATCGACGCGCCCTTCATTGGTAAGGATGAAACCACCAGTTACGAGCTTAACGCGATGTACTTGTTTTCTCAGGAGGTATCGTTGGATACCTTCTTGCGCTTCGATATCCGTAAGAATGACGTTAACGCGAGCCGAGAATACGAAGGCCTGTCGATCGGCGCGGACTTGAGTTGGGTGATTTTCTAGTTGAATAAGTCGCACGTTTTCGTAGTCCATAGTTCAATCAGATGCCATATTAGTGAGATCACGTATTAATGAGCACCAAACCGCTAAATGCTATTTCTGTAGATGTAGAAGATTATTTTCATGTCAACGCATTCGCAAACGACATATCTCAGCGCGATTGGGACAAGTTTGAAACACGCGTTGAGCGAAATACCGATAAGTTGATTGAGTTATTTTCGGGAGCTGGCTGCACGGCAACCTTTTTTGTTCTGGGTTGGGTGGCTGAGCGCTTTCCCGAAATTGTGCGTCGTATTGATGCGGCAGGCCACGAAGTCGCATCACACGGTTACAGTCATCAGCTAATTTATACCCAGTCGATCGATGTTTTTCGTGAAGAAACGCTTAAATCGAAGCACTTGCTAGAAGATATTACCGGTAAAGCAGTCAGGGGTTACCGTGCGGCAAGTTATTCAATTACAGACGCTTCGCTATGGGCGTTTGATGTATTAACCGAGGCTGGGTTCGAATACGATTCCAGTGTATTTCCGGTACGTCATGATGTTTATGGTATTAGCGACTTTCCCAAGTTGCCGCATATCCATACCGCGCCAAATGGTAAGAAGATAGTCGAATTTCCGATTAGTACCTGCGAGTTGTTAGGCTATTCACTTCCTGTGGCGGGAGGTGGTTACTTTAGACTCTATCCCTACTGGTTTACGCGTTATTGCCTGAATAAAATAAACCGTAAGAATCAGCCCTTTGTGTTTTATCTCCACCCTTGGGAGGTAGACCCTCAGCAACCTCGAGTACCGACAAACAGTTGGAAGTCAAAGTTCAGACATTACAATAATCTATCTAAGTGTGAATCGCGCTTGCGTGCCTTGGTCAAAGACTTTGACATGACCAGCCTCGAAAACGTTTTGCTTAGTCAGGCTTTATTGGAAGAAAGAGCGTAAGTTGCTAACAACGAAGGCATTGATTAAAAGTTACCGTTCTACTCGGGGGAAGGGCCTGAACGTGCCGTAGCAACGCGCAAAAAAGTAGATTGCTAACAGTGCTGCGCACTTAGGCAAAAGCCTCTTCTGCACCTTCTTTTTTACGCTTAACAACAGCGTCAGCCCGATAAAACCAAAGCTGCTGATTGCAAGGCCTAGGCTAAACAGCTTTGTATGCTTATCTGTAAGGCCGAGTGTCAAGGCCATTGCCAAGGCAAATATAGCCAGCGATGTCGCGGCAATGGGTAACAGAAAACTCACTACTTCTCTTAGGTCATCACTGTTTTTCTTTAACACAGCCCAGGAGCCTCGTGCTCGCCAGGCTTCTCTTCTGAAAAATTCACTCAAGGTTTTGCTCTCTCCGTGATGCAGCACGCCGCTGTCGTGTATTTTTTTGAGGCGGCCGAGCTCGCTTAAGCGGTAGCCAAAGTCAACGTCTTCGCAGGTGGCCAGTTGTTCATCAAAGCCGCTGATTTTATCGAAGGCGTCTTTACGTACTGCGAGGTTGAACGTTGCCAACCAGTTTACTTCGTCGCAGGGGCTGTCACCTTTTTTCTTGTGAGCAAGTTCATACCATGACTTTTCGACCCAGCTAGTTGAAGAAGGGTTGAGTTCCATACAAGCGCCCGTAGCAAGTACATCGTCGTCGCTGAGTTTTCCCTCTACCTGAATTAGCCAGTCTGTTGGTAGTTCGCAGTCAGCATCTATAAACGCAAGAATATTACCCGAGGCGTGCATTGCGCCTAGATTTCGAGAAGCTGATACGTTCCCTGGCTTAGCATCGATGACCAGGCAGCTCGCATTCTTTGCAAGCTCGCGGGTTTCGTCTGAAGAATTGGCGTCGACTACGATGGTTTCGTTAACTGCAATCCGTTTTGTGACGATAAGTGCGGCAATAGAACGCAGCAGTTTGGGTAAGGTTTTGGCCTCGTTCAAAGTAGGGACAATAATCGAAACGGAGAAGGGGGCGCGGTCTGGGCTGGTGGCGTTACTCACAATAATCACTCACTACTTAAATGGGGTAAGGGTCGGTGGTGGAATTAATCTGGAGAGACATAGAATGCTTAACTAGGTCATCGGTATCGCCCGTGAGCTGAACTTGTCGTGCCAGCACAAATAAGCATCTTTGAAATTCCTGGCCGTGTTTTCCTTGTCGTCGTGCATCAACAGGATCTCTCCGGGTGACGGTGAATTGTGCTCAAACCATGCAGTTAACTCTTTTGGGCTCTTGGCGGCAAAATCTTTCGTGTCCATTGACCACTGAATTATATGGTAATCGTTGTTGATAAGATGCAACAGTTTTAGAGGGCTAAGTGCACCATAGGGTGGGCGGAACAGGCGGCAGTTTTTCCCGCTCACGTCCTCCAGCTCGCGCCGCGCTTTCGCTACATCTTCTATCCAGACTTTGTTGCTGGTTTCGTCGGCCCTTAAGTGGCTCCACGAGTGTGAGCCAACTGAGTGTCCTTCCGACAGGGCTCTGCGAATAATGTCCTTCCCGTTGTGGATGTTGCGGCCCAGAATAAAAAAGGTGGCTTTGATCTCTAATATAGCTAGTTGATCTAGTAAGAGCGGTGTGCGCTCCGGGTGGGGGCCGTCGTCAAAGGTCAGGTAGAGATGTTGTTTTGCACGTTCCTTTTCATCTTTACTATGCAGCTGCTCAGCATATAGCGAGTCAGGAAGGCAGCGTTGTGCGAGAATTTTTGTAAAACGGGTAGTAATCGACATAGCGTTTTCCGTAGCGCATTAGCCTTTAAAGGACATCTTAAACTTGCGTAGCAATGCGATAAAGTTACAGTATAGTTGTGTCGCCATGCCATAAGGATACAGGTCTCGAACCACGCCTTTAAAGTGCATTATTTTTGCGTTCGATGAGCTGAGTTCTTTAAAGTGGTAATAGTTATAGATCTCACCAGGGAAGTACTTTACCCGCACTCCATTCAGCTCAACGACTGAGCCTGTTTCGGGGTAATAGTCAGGGCACGATAGTTGATTAAGCGCCATTTGGTCGTTGCCCAATTCGTCAGTGAGTTTATCCCATGCATCCAGAAACTTGCTTGTGCCTGGCGTGTGGCGGAAAAATATCACTCCTGCATTTACGTATTTGGCGATTTCAAAGTGGTCTTTGTGCCACTCGCCTTCTAGCTCGGTTGGGTGGCGCAAGGTAACCCCGACATCGTAGTCATCGGTATCGACTTCCGAAATATCCGAACATAGCAAAGCATCACCATCGAGATAGACTGTGGTGTCTTGGTGTTTCGCGATGCAGTGTTTGACGAGTTTGG
>JBFJVR010000293.1:0-4246 GCA_041624095.1 Oleiphilaceae bacterium | reverse complement strand
TAGCACATCATGAAGTTTTCTCTGGATTGTAATGCGTACAATTCAGCCAAGCAAGTTCGCAATCGACACTTGTAGATATACAATTGATCTAAAGGGCGTTAGCATCCGCCGCGCTCAAAAAAACACTAAAAAGTGGGCTACGCAAACTAAAAACGACCCTAATACTTGCCAGACAAGCCATAATTTATATAGTGTATGGAACTTATTGTTTCACCAAGATGCCCTCATGCCTATGTTTTACATAGCCGGTAACCATAAAGAACAATAATCACTATGCTGGATGAAATTTACCTTAGACTGTTACTTCAGCTGCTACCCAACGAGCTGAAACTAAGCAGTCTGGAAATTAGCAGACTACTGGACCAACCTAGTCCCAGCTCAGAGTTTGCCAGGGCTTATGCGTCACTGGTTAAGCAAATATATCTATTGCATCCAGATTCTGACATTGGTTTGAGGTTCGGTGCACATTTACACCCGTCGACACTGTGCGACTTTTCGCGCTTACTTATGACCAGTGAAAACTTCAAAGCCCTGCTAGGCTCGGCAGCCCACTATCACTACATTCACGGTGCGAGCTACGTCCCTATTGTCAACAACCGACCCGGAACTATCTCGCTTTCTTTAGCCTTCCCTTACAAGCGAAAAATCGGCAATAGCCAAAGACGCTTCTGCGCAGAAGCAGTTTTCTCTTACGTCCTAAATGCTTTACGGGAAACCATCTGCCCTAGCATTCATCCAAGAGCGGTTTACTTTGACTTCGACCCGCCACCCTATGCCGAAAGGTATAGCGAACAGTTCTACTGCCCCGTTTGGTTTAACAAACCACTCTCGCTTATAGAATTTGACGACGATTTGTTGTACCGACAGCTTTCGACCTATAATGAGACCCTACACCAGCTTTACGCAAACAAATGCTTGGACCTTTGGAAACATTCAGAACGCCTACAAAATTTTGAATACCGCGTAATATCTACCATTATTCAACACCACCCAATTTCGTTTAGTAGCCAAAAGCTCGCCAGCAAGCTCAATATATCCGTCAGAGGTTTACAAAAAAGACTCAACAAACATGGAGAATCTTTTTCTAGTTTAGCCACCTTAGCCCGTCGCGAACTTGCAAAAAGCTATCTATTTCAACAACACCAGAGCCTCGAATTTACCGCTGAGCGACTCGGCTTTCAGTCCACCTCAGGATTCCGGCGTTTTTTCAAAACGGAATTTGACCTATCCCCCAACGATTTCTGCAAAAGTCCCTAACAGCACTTGCTGTTCGTTTTAGCCAGATCAATGCAGCTAAATAGCTTTTACGGGCGAACAAGTTAACTTTCACAAAACATTTCGCTATTGTTTTAACAATTTACGTTCCATATTGAATTTAATTTATTAGAATGCTAGTTACATTCTTTATTCTTAACCCCTTTTTGGACTGCCCTTAACATGAAAACCATTAAAAAATCTTCGAAGCTCGATAATGTGTGTTACGACATTCGAGGTGAAGTCGCTCGCGAGGCGAAAAGGTTGGAAGAAGAAGGGCATCGTATTCTTAAGTTAAACATCGGCAACCCTGCTCCTTTCGAGTTTGACGTTCCGGAAGAAATCCAGACGGACGTTATTCGAAATTTGCCAAATGCACAGGGTTATAGCGATTCAAAAGGCTTATATTCTGCGCGCAAGGCTGTCATGCAGCACTACCAGTCAAAGAATATTCTCGATGTAGATATCGAAGATATTTATCTGGGTAACGGTGCCAGCGAATTGATCGTAATGTCGATGCAGGCCTTGCTCAATAATGGGGATGAAGTATTGATTCCCACCCCTGATTACCCCCTATGGACTGCCGCTGTTACCTTGAGCGGTGGGAAGCCGGTTCACTATCTGTGCGACGAAGAAAATAAATGGTACCCCTCTGCTGACGATATCCGCAGCAAGATCAGCGATAAAACCAAAGCAATGGTGATCATAAACCCGAACAACCCGACGGGCGCGGTCTATCCGGAAAGTCTACTAAAAGAGCTGGTGCAAATTGCACGCGAGCATAAATTACTGCTTCTGGCTGACGAGATTTACGACAAAATTCTCTACGACGGGGCGACGCACACACCTTTGGCATCGCTGTCTCACGACGTACTGACCTTGACCTACAACGGCTTGTCAAAAGCGTATCGGGCTGCGGGTTATCGCTCCGGCTGGATGATGATCAGCGGGCCAAAACATATTGCCGAAGACTTTATTGATGGTATCGACATGCTGGCATCTATGCGCCTGTGCTGTAACGTGCCCGCTCAATTTGCAATTCAGACAGCACTAGGGGGATATCAAAGCATCAATGATTTGATCGCACCCGCTGGGCGGTTCTACGAGCAGCGTAACCTGGCTTGGGAAAAGTTAAATAAGATCAAGGGCGTGTCCTGCGTTAAACCCGATGGTGCCTTATATCTTTTCGTTAAACTCGACCCCGAAATCTACCCGATCTACGATGACGAAAAGCTGGTTCTGGACTTGCTGAAACAACAGCGTATTTTGATCGTACACGGCACCGGATTCAATCTACAGGACAACCAGCACTTCCGTTTTGTGTTCCTGCCACGCGAAGATGTACTGGAAGACGCCATAAACCGCTTTGAACTGTTTTTATCGACCTACGAACAAGTGCCTCCCGACGCTTAACCAAGTCACAACCACCCGGTATTACCAGCCAATCAGGCTGCTTCCGGGTGGTGCAAAGCCAGTTATTGAAGTCAAAACCGGCTCACCACAAGATCAAGCGAACCCAAAAGCATGGCAAAACCCTGTATATGTCTGGCTATTTGGCCCTTCCCTTTACGGCAGCGAACTCTGCGCTGCTGAACAGACGCTGAAAGCGAAATTTTCCGCGACTCTTGGTAAATCCAATGCACTAAAAACAAAACTCCATCTATGCTTAATAGATGCCAAGTGCTTGGCCATACCTATTCACGAGGAAGTAAAAACACGACAACTTATGTTTGATATCCATATTGAAGAATTTTACCTCGATGCGAGTAAGGTTTTTAACCAGCTATATCAGAGCTTCCCTAAAAAGCGTGCCATTTTCGTTGAAGATATTTCCGGCGAAGACACTCCCGATGAATACGGCGTTCATAGCGATCGTTTTCAGAGCTGTTTTGGCGCGATGCTTTGGCTCGCCGACGAAGGTTTTATCCAATTTGAAAATACCATTCGGCAAGAAGCTGTGGACCAGGCTATCTTAACCTCCGCAGGGCTTCATCTTTTGTCGAGCAGCTGCAATGCCGAGTACATGAATGAACTACTTAATAGTATCCACCCTCGCCGGCTTGACCTGATCGGCAAACCCAACATCGATGCGATCAGACACATAATCAAACACGGCACCTCAAGCCAACTCGCTTTGGCAATGCAATATTTACTCAGGAAGCACAAACCTTAATGAACGATCACGCCAATACAGCGCAGCCTCACCTAAACGAATTCGGGCAACCCATTGGTACACCTGTCGAAGGCTGGCAAGCACCCGCCCCGGTGCAGACTGCGGCGCTTACTCAACAGCTGGATGGCCAGTACTGCCGAATGGAAAAATTAGAAGCAGAGCACGCACCACAACTACAAGCCGCCTTCCACCAGGCATCACCGAGCCTATGGACTTATCTTCCTTATGGGCCTTTCGATGCTGAACACGACTATCAAAACTGGATTAACCTGCTGAATAACAAAGAGCGCAAGCACAGTTTTGCCTATTGCATTAAACCCCTGGATTCGGACCATGTCCTCGGCGTTTGTGCCTACCTGAACATTAAACCAGACGCCGGTTCGATAGAAATCGGGCACTTGTGTTTTTCTCCCCTGCTTCAGCAAACTACGGCTGCAACCGAAGCCATCTTTATGATGATCGACGCGGCATTTATGCTGGGTTATCGCCGTGTAGAATGGAAGTGCAATGACCTGAATATTCCTTCCATTGCTGCCGCGGGACGATTTGGCTTCAGGTTTGAGGGGGTTTTCAGGCAAGCGATGGTTGTAAAAGGCAGAAACAGGGATACCGCATGGTTCGCCATGACTGACGCAGACTGGCAGCTTATTCGCCCTTGCTATGAGGCGTGGCTATCGCCCGACAACTTTACTAAAAAAGGTAAAAAGCAAAAGCAGCGACTGTCAGAGTTAACCAAAAGCGCTCACGAAAGCCGAAAATCGGGGTGAAAATTGGGGGAAAATTTTCTGACCCCAATTTTCACTCTGACCCCAATTTTCT
>JBFJVR010000292.1:0-4249 GCA_041624095.1 Oleiphilaceae bacterium | reverse complement strand
GGGATGGCGTGTACCAGATCACGCAGCGTGATTCCTGGCTGCATCTTACCTTTAAAACGTACCAGAATAGACTCAGGCATATCGAGAGGCATAACGCCTGTCGCGGCCGCGAATGCAACCAGACCAGAACCGGCAGGGAAAGAAATACCCATGGGGAAGCGCGTGTGCGAATCGCCACCGGTGCCGACTGTGTCGGGCAGTAGCATGCGGTTCAACCAGGAGTGGATAATGCCGTCGCCAGGACGCAGGGCAACACCGCCACGTGTTTGAATGAAGTCAGGCATGGTGTGCTGCATTTCGACGTCTACAGGCTTAGGATAAGCCGCTGTGTGGCAGAATGACTGCATCACCAGGTCTGCCGAGAAACCAAGGCAGGCCAGGTCTTTCAGTTCGTCTCTGGTCATTGGGCCAGTGGTGTCCTGAGAGCCAACCGTGGTCATCTTGGGTTCGCAGTAAGTTCCCGGGCGCACGCCTTGGCCTTCTGGCAAGCCGCATGCGCGACCAACCATTTTCTGTGCCAATGTGAAGCCTTTGTCTGAACCAACAGGGTCAACTGGCAGGCGGAAGGTGTCAGTGGTGCCCAAGCCCAAGGCTTCGCGCGCCTTGCTTGTTAAACCACGGCCGATAATCAGCGGGATACGTCCACCTGCTTGCACTTCGTCAAGAATGACATCTGACTTGAGTTTGAATTCCGACAATACTTCGCCAGATTCCGACAGGATTTTACCGTCGTAAGGGCGGATTTCGATGACATCGCCCATGTGCAGTTTGTCGACAGGAGCTTCAAACACGAGAGCGCCGGCATCTTCCATAGTGTTGAAGAAAATCGGCGCAACTTTATTACCAATGCATACACCGCCACTGCGCTTGTTAGGTACGCCGGGCATGTCTTCGCCGAAGAACCACAGTACAGAGTTGGTTGCCGACTTACGCGAGGAGCCGGTACCTACAACGTCACCAACGAAAGCAACAGGGTAACCTTTTGCCTTGATTTCATCGATTTGGCTCATTGGGCCTGTCACACCGTGCTCTTCAGGTGTTAAGCCGTCACGGGTCATTTTGTAAGCTGCACGTGCGTGCAGAGGAATGTCCGGGCGTGACCAGGCATCCGGTGCTGGCGACAGGTCGTCGGTGTTGGTTTCACCGGTTACCTTGAAGACAGTCATTTTCAGACTTTCGCCAACTTTTGGCTTGTTGGTAAACCATTCTGCGTTGGCCCACGACTCCATCACTTCTTTAGCGACAGCGTTGCCTGCATCCATTTTGTCTTTGACATCATTAAATGCATCGAACATCAGCAAGGTGTGCTTCAGCTCTTTTGCTGCCAAAGGAGCTAGTTCGGCGTTATCCAGCAGCGCAACCAAGGTGGCGATGTTGTAGCCGCCTTGCATCATACCCATTAGCTGAATGGCTTTTTCTTTGCTGATCAGAGGAGACTGTGCTTCGTCGTTCAGTATGGCAGTCAGAAAGCTGGCCTTTACGTATGCCGCTTCATCAACTCCGGGCGGAACACGGTTTTCCAGCAGATCCAGAATATACGCTTCTTCACCGGCTGGTGGGTTCTTGATCAGCTCGACCAAGCCCGCAGTTTGTTCTGCGTTCAAAGGCTTGGGTGGAATGTTTAACTCGGCACGTTCAGCGACGTGCGCGCGATATGCTTCTAGCACTATTTCGTCCTCATCAGTTGGTTTCCAGTATATGGCATAGAAAAGTTGTATGGCTGAGGCCGCTTGTATCGGCGCCAGCCCGCTTTCCCTTGTATCTTCCATTAATCGGAATTGTTGTGATCTATGCCCAGGCGATCTGCTTGTTACTGGAATAGGTCGGTGGCTATGGCGTCAGCTGATTTGCAAACACCAATAATTAAACTGGAATACAGTTTAGTCCACACTCAATTTTCGCGCAGGCATTCTACGCATTTTTCAGGCTAATGTTAAGGAAATACGCGCTTTGCGCGCTTATTTTCAACATTCACCAGCAAAATGTTTATAATGTCGCGCCTTTTAATTACCTGAATAGTAACGATGTCAGACTTATCCGAAATCCATGCCTTTCTTGGCTGTGTGACGCCTGAGCGATGGGTAGAAAACGCCCTTATAAACCAAGACCTTATGCTGCTTGATCATGCTCATTGCGAAAAGAAGGCGGCGATGAACGCAGTCAATATGATGCATCGCTATCCCGAAAACGATGATCTACTAATGAAAATGTCGCGTCTGGCACGTGAAGAGTTGCGCCACTTCGAGCAGGTGATGAAGATCATTCGCAAGCGTAATTTACGCTTCAGCCACATGACGGCTGCGCGCTACGCCAGCGGCTTGCGAGAGCATGTTCGCAAGCAGGAGCCTGGCCGGGTGATCGATCTGCTGATCATCGGTGCCTTTATCGAGGCGCGCTCGTGTGAACGCTTTGCTAAAATCGCGCCCCACCTCGATGCCGAGCTGCAAGCCTTTTATCTGTCGCTGTTAAAGTCCGAAGCACGCCACTATCAGGACTATCTAAAATTGGCGGCGCAGTATGCCGCCGAAGATTTAGCAACGCGGGTCGGGTTTTTTCGTGAAGTCGAAAATGCGCTGGTTTTAGAGCCTGATACGATGTTCCGTTTCCACAGCGGCCCGCTTATTTGAAGCGACCTAGCCTTCAGAGCGCAGCCACTCCTGCGCTTCACTCATATGATGAAATACACGTGTCGATTCATTAGGGACGTGGGTAAATGCCTTGTATAGCCGCACCAGTTTTGAACTCAGATTTGACGGGGCGATGATGGCGAGCTTTAAGGCTTCTCCCTTTAGACAGCCTGCTGCTAGTTCGCTGAGTTGGGCTAAGGCTTCATCCGAAACGGCATCCAGCATTGCATCTCGGAGGTCAATGATTTCGTTGTAGCCGGGTTGCCAGTGGCCGTTGTTGTAGACCTCCATATAAAAATGGATCAGATCTGAGTCCTCTATGGTGCCGGACCATGTGGTGAGCAGAATCTTCTGTTCTTCGTAAAAGCGTTTACTGAAGGGCATGCCACGCACTCTGTTAGTTAAACAACCTTAGTAGTATAGGTGTAACTGCAGCAGAGTCACTAGTGTGAAAGGCAAGAAAAGGGAAAATCGTTCGCCACCCTTAAATGGACGACGAACGATAAGCTGAAGCTTAGTTTTCTAGCTTGATCTTGCCGAACACGCCAGCGTGGTCAGCAGGGTAAAGCGCACTGGTATCGGTCATGTCAGCATTGCTGTTGCCGATAACTTTGGCCTTTAGCTTGCCAACTTCACGTGCTTTGGGGTCAAGGAAGATATGGTCGATGCGCTGATACAGCTGGCCATCGGGGTCAGAAACCAAATCGTCAAAGCAGCAGGTGTAACCGTCTTTTGGGTTTTTCTTCGCGAGCCACAGGTCCAGATAACCGCTGCCGACTGCTTGAAGATATGGGGGAACCAATGGCAGGCCGTCTAAACCGGGTACACCAGAGGTCGATACGAAAGGCGCATCGTCAGGGCTGCTGTTGAAATCGCCCAGCATAATAACCGGCATATCTGGCGAAGTAGTAGCTGCGACGACTTGCATCAGTTCGTTCATTTGTACCGCCTGAAGAGACTTAAAGGGCTCAGAACCACCGACTTCGAGGTGAGTGTTGACGAAACGGTAGTCGGCACCTTTAACGTTTACATCTACAAGGTTGTAGCCACGGGTAAATTCAAGGCTGACACCACCAACATTGGTAATACCATTGATGGTGAAGTTAGCACCGTAGCCATTTGAATAAGTGATGTCATTGCTGTTCTTAACCAGCGTTACATCTCGGTCTGTCAAGCGCAGGTCACCGAAAATAGGCGTCTGGCCGTCAGGAGCAAAGCCGGCGACAAACGGGAGTTCCAAGTCTGCATTTTGGGTGCTAACGGCGACGTCATAGTTCAGGCCGCGTTGTTGCAGTGCCGCTTGCAGGATTTCAAGAAAGTCGTAAGCGACATCGGTTGCTTCGCTGGGGTTGCCAATCAGGAAGTCGCCTGGAATCTGCGTGCGCCAGATAGATACTTCCTGCAAGCCGATTACGTCGGGGCGGCGACGCTCAATTTCATCTGCCAGCGCTTGTGCGCGCTCAGGGAAGTTAGTCGTTTGTACCGATTGGAAAACCTCGGTCACGGCTAAGGGCACGGCAAGCGGGTTAGGGTCCTGACCAGCGGCGATAACCGGGAATATGTCAGCGCCCAGATAGATATTACGAGACAGAACTTTTATTTTGTCGTCGGCTGCAGCCGCG
>JBFJVR010000291.1:0-4252 GCA_041624095.1 Oleiphilaceae bacterium | reverse complement strand
TCTTCAGGAGTGGCATCGGAGTCATTTGGGCTTGCGTGTGAGAGCTTTAAGGCGCTCGAAACGAGGTCTCTTAGTTGGTTAAGGTCGACGGGTTTCGATATAAAGTCAAAGGCCCCTGCTTTTAAGGCACTGATTGCGGTTTCGACATTGCCGTAGGCCGTGACCATGGCGATGGGCAGTTCCGGATAGCGCTCTTGAACGAGAGAAACCAGCTCAATCCCGTTGCCGTCGGGCAGGTTCATGTCGGTTAAACACAGGTCGAAGTTCGTTTCGGCAAGTAATTGTTTTGCTTCTTCTACCGAGGCGGCGCTGCGCGTATCTATGCCCATGCGTATTAGGGTGATCTCTAACAATTCCCGAATATCCGGTTCATCGTCAATAATTAGTGCCTGGGGCTGATTCATGATGGTTACGCTGTTCCTAAAGGTCGTTTAGTGGCGGTTATGATTTTACTAGACTATCCGGTTATGGTGAGCAAATACTACTCTAAAACAGGCGCCTTGGTTGTCCGAATCAATGTAGTCGAGTTGTGCCTGGTTTGACTCGCATATTTCTCGCGAGAGATAAAGCCCAAGACCTGTGCCTTGCGATTCAGTAGTAAAAAATGGCTCGAACAAGTGGTGCCGGTTATCCTCGCTGATGCCATCCCCCCTATCAATAATGTCGATATAGGCTTGTTCACCTGATTCAGATTCGCTTAATTTTATCAGCAGCGGGGCGTCTGGCTGGGCTTTGCTTCCATGGCGTATCCCGTTATCAATCAGGTTCACCAATACCTGTTCTATCTGGTTCGGGTCAAATCTTGCCTGTGCGTCGGGGGCGTCAATTTGCAGCTGAATCTTGCCTTGGTCGTTTAGCTGCTCCTGGTAGTCATTAAGCACCGCCTGCAGCCAGTCTTTTAGCAAAACTATTTCGGTCTCTGGCTCGCCGCGGCGACTTAGTTGGAGCGTGTTTTCGATGATCAGGTTGACGCGTTTCGAGTGCCGCTGGATGATGTCGGTCATTTTTAGGTCGGCCTTGTCCAGGTTCTCAGACTCTGCGAGTAATTGGGTTGCGTGGCTAATTGCGCCTAAGGGGTTTCTAACCTCGTGGGCAATACTGGCTGTCAGGCGTCCAAGCGAAGCGAGCTTCAGTTGTTGAGCCTGTTGTGTCATTAAGCGAGTATCTTCAATAAATACAATAATTTCACTGCCACTATCTTTTTGTAAGCGAGAGAAGTTCGCTTGTACCAGAGGTTTGTCGTCATCGATTCGAAAAGGAGTGGTGCGCACGCCGGGGTTTGCTCGCCACAGATCGATGCGCTCTCTGATTTGCGGAGGTAGTGACTGTTTCTGCTTTAGCCCGATAAGCTCCTCACAGGATTGATTAATCAGTTTTATTGATAGCGCTTCGTCGCAGACGATGATGCCAGTGCGCATACTTTGGATAATCTGATGATTTAGTTTTTCGAGGCCGATGATGTCCTGTTTCCGCTGCGAAGCGAGAGACTCGGTCTGGCTGATCCGGGAAGAGAGATTCTGTACGATAAATGCCGAAGCGAAATAAATCGCGCCCATTAGGCCTGCACGAGCGACATCGCTAACATGGCTCTGGCCCGAGAAAACGCGTTCGATCTCGATTGATAATGAGGCCAGGCTGGCAATGGCTGCAAAGGATAGCCCGATTCGGCCGCGTATCATAATATTGCCAGCGGCAACGGTAATGATCATCAGGTTGCTGATACCGCCGGTGATTCCAGCACCCAAATAAAAAAGCACGTGCAATAGTGCTATGTCTAGTAAAACCGCCGAAAACACTTGTCGTGGCGTGGTACTAAGAATAAAACGAAACAAAAACACCAAGGCGAGATTGCCAATGAAGTACGCCAGCGTCAGGGCTTGAAATAGGTCCGGATGACGAAAATCACTGACCAAGTCTTCCTGAGTGAAGGTCATGGTCAGCAGCAAAAAGCCGATGATGACTTTATATACGTTGAAATAATTGAACAACGAAGGGGTTTGAGCGGGAGACTCCAAAGCGAATTCCTGACTGTGCAAATGAAATACGATCTGTTTTCAGTATAAACAAGCTAGGCGAAAGTGTTAGCTGAATTGTATGTCCTAAGCTTATTTTCCTAGCATTAGCCATATTCCGACTGCCGATAACAGTCCACCGGATACCCTGTTTAAGGTGTGTTGATGTTTTTCCTCTCCAAGGAGGCGTCCTAGCGTTTTTCCGCCGCTGGCATAGAAGCATAGGCAGGTGGCTTCAAGGAACACAATAATCAGCGTTAGTATACTGAGTTGCGCAGCAAGGCTACGATTGGGGTCAAGAAATGGAGGCAGCAGTGCAATAAAAAATGCCCAGCCCTTAGGGTTAGCTATTGCTGTGGTAAAACCCTGTGTTGCGAGTTGTGTACGAGAGAAATAAAGAGGCTCACTGGATTCGGTTTTTAGCGACATCTTCCCTCGAGAGCGCCACATTTGCACCCCCAAATAGATAAGATAACTGCCGCCGGCGTATTTTAACACCCAGAAAAGAATCGGATAGCTAAGCATGACGCTGGCAACGCCAATTGCCGAAGCCACAACGACAAGGCCTACGCCGGCTAGCTCGCCACACATCATCCAGCCAGTCTTTCTTAATCCAAAGCGCATGCCGAGCGTGAGCGCCAGCGTCATGCACATGCCAGGAGTGACCGAGACCATAAAAAATGTAGGAATAAATAACAGCAGTGTTTCAGTAGAGGGCATGATGGTTAAGCGATACAGTAGCAATAAACTGTTTTAATCAGTGGTCAAAAACAGCCAGAATAGCCGTAGTATTCTATTTTAAACCTTAGTGAGTCAATGTTCTTTATGGTGAGTTGGCAAAAAGTAGTCGCTGCTTCGAAAAGCTTCTCTCGAGACTGGTGGGGGGCTTATTGGGCGCTGATTAAAATACTCATCCCTGCGATGGTGGTAGTCAAAATCTTGGAGCTTTTTGGCGCAATAGACTCATTGGGACTGCTGCTTGGGCCGTTGATGAATCCACTTGGTCTATCGAGTGAGCTGGGCCTGGTTTGGGCAGCGGCGATGTTGACCAACATCTACGGCGCCATGGTGGTGTTTTATGAGCTAAGTTCCGGTGCGGGGTATAGTGTGGCAGAGGTATCAACTTTGGGTATTTTAGTGCTGCTTTCACATGCTCTGCCAGTAGAAGGCTCGGTTGCCAAAGCCTTGGGTGCTCCCTGGCGCTTGACCTTGCTTTTGCGGATCGGTGGTGCGTATTGCCTGGCATGGTTAACGCATGGCGTCTATCAGCTACTAGGAGCTAGTCAGCAGCGTGCCGTGTCTGTTTGGGCGCCCGATTACAGCGAGTCTGGCATGCTTAACTGGCTAATTGAACAAACCCAGGTTTTGCTGTCTATCTTTATTATTCTTGGTAGTTTAATGGCCTTATTGAGGTTTATTCGTTTTATTGGCGTCGAGCGGGCACTTCACTTCGTTTTGCGGCCTCTGATGAACCTGCTTCAGGTACGTAAAGAAGCGGCAAATATAACAATCATTGGTTTACTCTTGGGTTTAAGTTTTGGCGCTGGTTTGTTGTTGAACGAATCCAGAAGCAACCGGGTGAGTAAGCGAGATATGGCCGTAGTTGTGTGCTTTCTGGGCTTGTGCCATAGCCTAGTAGAAGACACCATTCTGATTATGCTGCTTGGCGCTGATATCTATGCGGTACTAATCGGGCGTATTATCTTTTCGTGCGTCTTGATGGTCCTAGTTGTCGCGACCTTGTATAAAGCACCGGGTATAAAGCGGCTCTAGCCTTCGGACAGGTTTTTTTCTTTTTGCCATCCTTGTACCTGATTACGCCCGCAGTTCTTGGCTTTGTATAGAGCAATGTCTGCATGGTGCACCAACTCTTCTGCATTGCTGCAGCCACTATCTTTGAGGTTGGCTACGCCAAAACTAGCTGTGACCGGAATTACTCTGTGATCCGTTTCGAGCTGCATGCGACTGATTTCTCGACACAGCTCTTCTGCAATTCGTATGGCATCATCTTGACAAGTATCTACCAGCAGAATAATAAACTCTTCTCCGCCATAGCGGGCGATCAGGTCACCCGAGCGGTGAATCTTGTTTTTAAAAATTAATGACACTTTTCTAAGACAGTCGTCGCCAGCTTTGTGGCCAAAGGTGTCGTTTATTTTTTTGAAATGATCGATGTCACAAAGGATGATCGCCAGATCCCTTTGGTGTCTGCTGGCACGCTTAAACTCCACGTCCAAACG
>JBFJVR010000290.1:0-4274 GCA_041624095.1 Oleiphilaceae bacterium | reverse complement strand
GTCATATACTCACAGCAGTGGTCTCCGGCACCTTCAACTACGGCTAAGGCACCTGAGTTCCTCACTCCGAAGCGCTCACCCGCAGTACCTGCTGCGTAGAGTTTGCCTCCGGTAGCGCCGTAAAGGCAGGTATTGCCTACAATGGAGGTTTCCTGAGTCTTGAACTGACTCCCTTGAGGTGGGCGAATAACCAACTTTCCGCCAGTCATCCCCTTACCAACATAGTCATTGGCATCGCCTTCGAGATCCATATGCAAGCCACCCGCATTCCAGACTCCAAAGCTTTGCCCCGCAGTCCCTTTAAGCATCAACTCTATGGGCGCTTCTGACATACCTTTGTTACCATGCCGCTTGGCGATTTCACCAGAAAGACGCGCTCCGATCGAGCGATCACAATTGGTTACGCGATACTCAAAGCGCCCACCCGACTTGGCTTCAATCGCCGACAAAGTATCAGCGACCATTTGTTCTGCCAAACCGGCCTTATCATAGGGCTCATTGCGCGACACCTGACAAGTATGCGGTTTATCGTCTGCAATACCTGCTGAAGATAGCACTGGCGACAAATCGAGCTGTTTTTGACGACTGGTGTTACCAGGCAAAATCTCTAGCAAATCGGTGCGACCAACCAGTTCTTCCAAAGTCCGCACACCAAGCTTGGCCATCCATTCACGCGTTTCAGCGGCAACAAAACGGAAAAAGTTCATCGCCATTTCGACGGTACCAATAAAGTGCTCGTCTCTTAGCCGCTCGTTTTGGGTTGCAACGCCCGTTGCACAATTATTGAGATGGCATATGCGCAGATACTTACAGCCCAAGGCGACCATTGGCGTGGTACCGAAGCCAAAGCTTTCAGCACCCAGAATCGCCGCCTTCACAACATCAAGCCCCGTTTTCAGACCTCCATCGGTTTGCAAACGAACCTTGTCACGAAGGTCATTGCCTCGCAGCGTTTGATGAGCTTCACTTAAACCCAACTCCCAAGGAGAACCTGCATAGCGAATAGACGTTAACGGACTTGCAGCTGTCCCTCCGTCATAACCCGAAATGGTGATCAAATCAGCATAGGCTTTTGCTACACCCGCGGCTATCGTACCAACACCTGGCTCTGACACTAATTTTACCGACACCAAGGCATCTGGGTTGACCTGCTTAAGATCGAAAATCAGCTGAGCAAGGTCCTCGATCGAATAAATATCGTGATGAGGCGGTGGTGAAATCAAGGTCACGCCTGGTACTGAGTAGCGCAGACTTGCAATGAGGTCATTTACCTTGCCACCAGGCAATTGTCCGCCTTCGCCAGGCTTGGCTCCCTGCGCAACTTTGATCTGAATGACTTCAGCGCTGCTCAGGTAGTGCGGCGTCACACCAAAGCGACCCGATGCAACCTGTTTAATCTTGGAGCGACGCTCAGTTCCATAGCGGGCAACATCTTCACCCCCTTCACCTGAATTTGACCGACCACCCAAAGTATTCATCGCCACTGCTAAAGCTTCATGTGCTTCAGGAGACAAGGCTCCCAAGGACATTGCCGCGGAGTCAAAACGTGGATAGATATTTTCTACCGGCTCTACTTCATCCAAGGGAATCGCTTCGACCTTACTACTTAAGCCAAGCAAATCCCGCAGCGTAGCGACAGGTCGCTTATTCACTAAATCGGCGTATTCTTTATAGCTGCCATAGTCGCCGTTCTGTACCGCTTTCTGGATTGTGGTGACAACATCCGGATTAAACGAGTGGTATTCCTGCCCGTGCATAAACTTCAGCAAGCCACCAGGCTGAATAGGTTTACGCGACTTCCAGGCTTCTTGAGCCAACAAGGCTTGATCAGTCTGAAAATCATAGAATGACGCGCCCTGAATCCTATTCGCGACCCCTTTAAAGCACAACTCGACAATCTCGTCGGACAAGCCAATAGATTCAAACAGTTGGGCGCCGCGATACGAAGCTATGGTAGAAATACCCATTTTGGAAAGTATCTTGAGCAAGCCCTTCCCAATGCCCCGACGATAATTATTCTTAGCCTCGATCGGGTTCATCAGCATTTCGCCAGACTCGATCAACTGGTTGATTACCTGATACGAAAGATACGGATAGACCGCAGTAGCGCCGAAACCAAACAGCACTGCAAAATGATGCGGGTCCCTAGCGAAGCCGGATTCAACAATAATATTTGAATCACACCGCAAACCCTTATCAACGAGGTGATGATGCACGGCCCCCGTTGCCATAAAGGCATTAATGGGTAGCTCGCCCTGACGGATATCGCGATCAGAGAGAACAATAATCACTTTACCCGCGCGCACCGCTTTTTCAGCCTGCTCGCAAACCTGCTGCACGGCGGCTTTCAGACCCAGCTCCTCGGCGTATTGCAAACGAATCGTATCATGTTCAAAGCCCGACTTGTTTTCAATCACCATATTAAACTTGGCGGGAGATAACACTGGTGTTGCCAGTATCAGTCGTTTTGCGTGCTCAGCAGTCTCTTCAAACACATTGTGCTCAACGCCAATGCACGTTTCGAGTGACATGACGATCGCCTCTCGCAAAGGATCGATAGGCGGGTTTGTCACCTGGGCAAATTTTTGTCTGAAGTAGTCCGCAACTGAGCGCACCCGCGAAGACAGTACAGCCATTGGGGTGTCATCCCCCATAGAACCCACTGCCTCTTGGCCATTTTCAGCCAAGGGGCGAAGAACCTGATCGCGCTCTTCAAACGACACCTGAAACATTTTCATATGTGTTTTAAGTGTGTTTGCTTCCATTGGTACGAAAGCCGGATGCGACTTATCCAAGGTAGCTTCGACACGCACTGCATTCTCACGCAACCATTTTTTATAGGGCTGCGCCGCCTTCAAACGACTGTCGATATCGTCGGTATGCAGCACTTCGCCGGTCTGTGTATCGACGGCCATAATTTGGCCAGGGCCAATACGGCCTTTAGCGACAACATCTTCTGGCTCGTACCCATAGGTACCGATTTCAGAAGCAACGGTAATATAGCCATTTTTCGTAATCACCCAGCGACTCGGCCTTAGGCCGTTTCTGTCCAGCAAACAAACTGCATAACGGCCATCGGTCATGACTAGTCCGGCAGGCCCATCCCAAGGCTCCATATGCATACTATTGTATTCATAGAAGGCTCTTAGATCGGTATCCATAGTATCGACGTTCTGCCACGCCGGTGGGATCATCATTCTCACCGCGCGGAACAAGTCGACCCCACCCGCCAACAATACTTCTAGCATGTTATCCATGCTTGATGAATCAGAACCGGTGCGATTCACCAGAGGGGATACCGCTTTGAGATCGGGCAAATCGGGCGTTGAAAATTTGCTGGTACGTGCGAGCGCCCAATTTCGGTTGCCCTCGATCGTATTAATTTCACCATTGTGCGCCAGGCAGCGGAAAGGTTGCGCCAAAGGCCAACGGGGCATGGTATTGGTCGAAAAGCGTTGGTGAAAAACACAAATAGATGTGGCTAAAGACGGCTGCCCCAGATCCAGATAGAAGTTAGGCAGGTCGACCGGCATCATCAAGCCTTTATAGGAGACGACTTTTTCCGACAAAGAGCATACATAGAACTCTTCATCACCTTCAAGCTCAAGCTCTGCCTTGCGCCTTGCCATAAATAGCTTTAGCGAAACTTCTCGATCAGACAGACCTTCTCCGGCAATAAATACCTGCTCAATCTGCGGCAGACACTCCAGGGCCATACGCCCTAAACAATCGTTATTAGTAGGCACCACCCGCCATGCCAGAACCTTCAAACCTTCGTTATCCAGCGCATTGTTCAGCTCGGCTTTCGCACGCTCTGCCTTCTCCACATCACGTGAAAGAAAAATCATGCCTACCGCATACTTTTCGCCCAAGTCTATACCTAGCTCGTCTTGAGCTACCTGTCGAAAAAACGCATCAGGCTTTTGCAACAACAGACCACAACCATCTCCTGTTTTCCCGTCCGCCGCAATTCCACCGCGGTGAGTCATACAGGTCAAGGATTCAATCGCCGTCAACAGGAGGTCGTGACTTGCCTTGCCCTCCATTTGGGCAATCAAGCCAAAACCACAGTTATCTCTAAACTCATCTGGGCGAAACAATCCAGCTGCCATAGTCTTCTCTCTACAAAAAATCATTTAAAATCATGCAATTACACCACAACGCGACGCAAAAACAGCATGACTATGAAAATTGGGGTTGGACATTTTACACACGGGGCCCCACAAGAACAAATTTAAAGCTCGATTTAATAGGGAAAACAAGTAAAGAGGGCG
>JBFJVR010000289.1:0-4277 GCA_041624095.1 Oleiphilaceae bacterium | reverse complement strand
CGGTAGACGGTAGACGGTAGACGGTAGACGGAAGACGGAAGAAGGGGAGACGCTAGAAGGGAGGTGCTAGAAGGGAGAAGGGAGACGCTAGAGGGAACATAGAAAATCCCAAGCCCTCATTATACCCGTGAAGGCAGTTACATTTAATGCCCATTGTTCCGGTGAGGTACATAAACGCGCGAACAAACGGCGTTAGCTTAAATCTAAAGGGGCGGCAGCCCCTTTTTTTGTAGAAAGAAAAAATAATAATGAGGTGCTCTATGGCTCACCCGCAGCAAATCTTTGATGCACATCTGCATATCATCGATGCAGCATACCCATTGATAGCAAATAACGGTTATTTACCTGAAAGCTTTGGTGTTAAAGATTACAAGGCGCGTGCGGAGCCCTTAGGTGTAACTTCGGGCGCAGTGGTGTCGGGATCGTTTCAGGGTTTTGACCAGTCTTATCTCAAAGCGGCGTTAAGTGAATTGGGGCCTGGGTTTGTTGGGGTTACTCAATTGCCCGCTGATACCTCAGACAAGGAGCTTGAGGCTTTGCATCATAGCGGAATCCGCGCAGTGCGATTTAACTTGAAACGTGGCGGTTCCGAAGATGTTAAAGCTTTACCCGACTTTGCCCTGCGGATTTATCAACAATTTGGCTGGCATGTGGAGCTGTATGCGGGTTTTGATTCACTGCAAAATCTGAAGCCGGTTTTGCTTGGCTTACCTGCAGTTAGTATCGACCATTTAGGCCTTAATAACGACGGTTTGCCTTTACTGCATGAGTTTGTAGAGGCGGGGATAATGGTCAAAGCGACTGGTTTCGGTCGGCTTGATTTTGACCCCTACCAAGCCATTAAGTCTCTTTATGAACTTAACCCCGATGCGCTGATGTTCGGCACAGACCTGCCCTCTACGCGCGCACCTTTGCCCTTTTCCGAAAGCCATATAAGTCAGTTGGCCGAGGTTCTGGATGAGGCTGCGATCAGCAAGATATTCTGGTCAAACGCTCGCAGGTTCTATCGTTTGGGAGCCTAGTGTGATCCGGGTGTTTGATGGGAGAAAATAAACTAGCGCGAGAGCTTAACCTTGGCGCCTAAAACAAGTAAGCTCTGCCTCATTATTATTGCTGCATTAGGTGGGTTTTGTCCTTAATTTTAGGTATTGATCCGGGATCTCGAGTAACCGGTTACGGTTTGATTCGTTTTCATCAGAGCAAAGCTGAGTACGTCGGTAGTGGTTGTATCCGGCTTCAAGGAGATGATCTGGCCGGACGGCTCGACACTATATTTCGCGGGATTTGCCAGCTAATTCTGCAATATGGCCCAGACGAGTTCGCCATAGAAGAAGTGTTCATGGCGAAAAACGCCGATTCTGCATTAAAACTGGGTCAGGCCAGAGGGGCAGCAATTGTGGCCGCGACGACTCATTCTCTGCCGGTGAGTGAGTATTCTGCCCGTAAGGTCAAACAAGCCGTTGTCGGCAACGGCGGCGCGGATAAAAAGCAAGTCCAGCATATGGTCCAAAGTATGCTTGGTCTCGAAAGTAGTCCTCAGGCAGACGCAGCGGATGCGCTAGCGATCGCTTTATGCCATGCACATACACGGCAAAATTTGATTCGTATCGCAGGCGCCACTCATAGCCGAAGAGGTCGTATCAGTTAGTGATATTTAGCTTGGAAACTAAAAAATGATAGGTCGATTGGTTGGAAGCTTGGTTCAAAAAAGTACGCATGGTTTGTTGTTGGACGTGAACGGCGTCGGGTATGAGATCGAAGTTCCCTTATCTACCGCGTTTGCCTTACCTGACGAAGGCGCATCACTAAGTTTGTTCACACATTTTGTAGTACGCGAAGACGCGCAGCTGCTTTATGGCTTTATCAATCAGAGTGACAGGGACATGTTTCGTGTGCTGATTAAAGTCAATGGTGTTGGCCCGAAACTGGGAGTGGCAATATTGTCAGGGCTCGACAGTTCAGCCTTGGCGCGCTGTGTTCAGGAAGACGATGTGTCGACGTTAGTGAAATTGCCAGGCATCGGTAAAAAAACCGCAGAGCGCTTGTTGATAGAGCTGCGAGATAAAGTAAAGAGTGTCGACGTACTGTCGAGAGACGACATGGTTCAAGCGCCGGAAGCACCGAACGAAAGAGCCATTTCAGACGAGGCCGAGTCGGCTTTGATCGCGCTCGGCTACCGGCCTCAGGATGCCGCTAAAGCGGTAAAAAAGGCAATGTCTCAGGGTTTGGGCTTGGAAGAAACGATAAAGTCTGCGCTAAAGTCCATGCTTTAGGTCGCTTCGGCGATACGGGCCCGTCTAACGTAATTTTAACTTTCGTAACGCTTGGGCATCGTTAAACTAAGGTGCACACGCTATCTATTAAATACGACCGGAATAACAATGATTGAAGCTGATCGCATCGTGTCCCCAGGCAGTCAAACTAGCGCTATGGACGGCACAGAAGACACCTTGGACAGGGCGATTCGGCCGAAAAAACTGGCCGATTATGTGGGGCAGCCGGCGGTCAAAGAGCAAATGGATATTTTTATCAGTGCGGCCCGTGCACGGAAGGAAGCATTGGATCACGTTTTGATTTTCGGCCCACCGGGCTTGGGTAAAACAACGCTCGCCAATATTATTGCCAACGAGCTGGGGGCAAATATTAAATCGACTTCTGGCCCGGTGCTTGAAAAAGCAGGTGACCTGGCAGCCTTGTTAACAAACCTCGAAGAAGGTGACGTCTTATTTATCGATGAAATTCATCGCATGAACCCCTCGATTGAAGAAGTGTTGTACCCGGCGATGGAAGACTACCAGCTGGATATCATGATAGGTGAAGGTCCAGCAGCGAGGTCAATCAAACTAGACTTACCGCCCTTTACCCTGGTTGGTGCGACAACCAGAGCCGGTTTGCTGACTTCGCCTTTGAGAGACCGGTTTGGTATCGTTCAGCGTTTGGAGTTCTACAACAATTCAGACCTCGCAACGATTGTAGAGCGCTCGGCGGGATTGTTAGGGCTTGAGATTGAAGCCCTTGGCGCACAAGAAATTGCTTGCCGTTCTAGAGGGACGCCTCGAATCGCCAACCGCTTATTGCGCAGAGTACGCGACTTTGCAGAGGTGAAAGGTGACGGACGATTAACACAAGCCTTAGCGGATAGAGCATTGAATATGCTCAAGGTAGATGCCAGTGGCTTTGATCATATGGATCGGCGCCTATTGCTCACCATGATTGAGAACTTTGGCGGTGGCCCCGTCGGGGTTGAAAGTATGGCTGCGGCGATCAGTGAAGAGCGCGGCACCATAGAGGATGTGTTGGAGCCCTACTTAATTCAGCAGGGCTTCCTGTTGCGGACGCCAAGGGGGCGCATGGCAACTGACAAGGCATGGCGACACTTCGGTATGGATCAGCCAAAAGATGACTGAGTCTCACCCGTTTTACCTGCCTGTCAGAGTTTATATTGAAGACACAGACGCAGGTGGCATCGTCTTTTATGCCAACTATTTAAAATATTTTGAGCGTGCGCGAACTGAATATGTGCGTTCTCTGGGGCATGAACTGCGGCGCACAATGGCCCACAACATTAACTACGTGGTGCATAGCGTCTCACTTCGGTATCTACAAGCTGCGCGTCTTGACGACCAGTTAAGGGTTTATGCTCAAGTTAGCAAACTGGCGCGCACGTATTTGGTGTTCAAACAATGGGTCAGTGATGAGTCAGGTCATACACTGGTCGAGGGTGAGGTTAAAGTGGCGTGCGTGAGTCTAGACTCCGGAAAACCTCGGGCGCTTCCGGGCGAATTCGTCGAACGTCTTTCGTTGCACGCGAAGAAAACAGCGTGAACATTTAATTAAGTGGAGTAAAAGGTGGAGCAGGAAATTTCCGTTTTAGGTTTAATCGCAGATGCCAGTTTTGTCGTGCAGCTGGTAATGCTGACTCTGTTGGCGGCGTCATTTGTGTCCTGGTTTTTTATCTTTCAGCGTGGTGCGTATTTTAAGGTCGCAAAGCGTGCTCAACAGGTATTTGAGGAGCGGTTTTGGTCCGGAATGGATCTGAATCGCTTGTTTAAGGAGTCAGGGTCTCAGCAGTCAAGTACCGGTCAGGAACTCATCTTCAGATCAGGTTTCAAGGAGTTTAACCGTTTACGACAGCAGGCCGGCATTGATCCGGATGCCGTCATGGAGGGTACTCAAAGAGCTATGCGCGTTGCGTTGTCGCGTGAAAGTGACCGCCTTGATAGCCATTTACCCTTTTTGGCGACAGTCGGCTCAACCAGCCCCTATGTCGGTTTGTT
>JBFJVR010000288.1:0-4277 GCA_041624095.1 Oleiphilaceae bacterium | reverse complement strand
GAAACGGGAAACGGGAAACGGGAAACGGGAAACGGGAAACGGGAAACGGGAAACGGGAAACGGGAAACGGGAAACGGGAAACGGGAAACGGGAAACCGGGAACGCTTAGACTTAACCGGCTAAAAAATACAAATCACAATAGAATGCAAAGAGGACAAATGAATGAGCAACAAACTTATCCAACAGGTACTACTAACAGACGACTCCGTGGCGACGTTGCCCTTGCGGCTGATCGCAGGGGTCCTGTTTATCGCGCACGGTGGGCAAAAGTTGTTTGCCTGGTTTGGCGGTTATGGGCTCGAAGGGACTGGGCAATGGATGGCATCAATCGGGCTTGAGCCAGGCTATTTAATGGCCTTACTGGCGGGAAGTGCTGAGTTCTTTGGCGGCGTGGCGCTTATCCTGGGTTTGTTTACCCGACCGGCGAGCCTGATACTCGCGATCACCATGGTCGTCGCTATTTTTGCGGTTCATTTTGAGAATGGTCTGTTTATGAGTAACAACGGCTACGAATTTGGTCTTGCCCTGCTAGCAATGAGCGTTGCTCTGCTTATTTCTGGTGGCGGTCGCTACTCTTTGGACTCCCGCTTGACCTCCACAGTTGGGGACGGAGGGATTAAAAAATGAACAGTTGGCCCTTGTTACACACCAACATAAACCCGATGCAAGAGGATAGTTACGATGTCTAAATCAATTTTGGCGATTACCGCGAGTGTTCAGCACGAAGAATCGATAAGTCGAGAGCTGGTTGCTGATCTCATTGCCCAGATAAGTTCTGTTGACGGTATCGACACGCTGATCGAGCGTGACTTGTCGAACAACGAAATGGAGCTGGTGACGCAGAGTCATGTAGCAGCATATTACACTTCGCCAGCTGAGCGGACGCCAAACCAGCGTCAACTCCTGGAGCAATCCGACACCTTGTTAGCAGAGTTAAAGTCGGTGGATACGCTAATTATTGGTGCCCCTATGTACAACTTTTCGGTACCTGCGGTGTTAAAAGCGTGGATCGATCTGGTATGCAGGGTCGGCGAAAGTTTTAAGTATGGCGCTGGGGGACCGGTCGGCTTGTTGAATATCGATGTCGCTTACGTTGTTGTTGCTACCGGGGGTACACCGGTTGGCGGGCCGGCAGATTTTCTAACGCCTTATCTGAGTCAAGTAGCTAAATTCATTGGCGCCAAGAGAGTAGAAGTGATTGCTGCAGATAAAACCAATAAGGACCGTCAGTTGGCTCTTGAAGCTGCTCGCGGGCTTATTGCCAAGCTAGGCCATCCGAAAGCAGCGTATTCAGCAGGGGCTAGTGCCTGAAGGTGCTGATCTAGGGTATTACTTGTTACAGGAGAGCGTTATGAAGAATATCACGCTAAGCGATGCCAGTAGGCGAGTTTTATCTCGCCCAACACAAGACGGTGACGGCGTGAATATACGCCGCATCGCAGGTGGTCATTTAAATGCAGTGCTCGACCCTTTCTTGTTGATAGATGAGATACGCGCTAGTGACGAGTCAGGAGAGCTAAGAGGCTTTCCGGCTCATCCGCATCGAGGGTTTCAAACGCTAAGCTATGTGATTGAAGGCGGCTTTGAGCACCAGGATAGCATGGGCAATATTGGTCAAGTTGATGAAGGCGGCTTGCAGTGGATGTCGGCGGCTCGTGGCGTTATTCACTCCGAGATGCCGCTGGGTCCAAACGGGCGAGTTCATGCCTACCAGTTTTGGTTGAACCTGCCTGCGCGCAGCAAGCTCGACCCGCCCCGGTATTATGATTTGAAAGGTGCCAATGTGCCTGTTTATCTGCTCGACTCTGCAACTCGGGTGCGTGCTTTGCTGGGTGAGTTGGAGTTTAACCAAAGCCGTATTAGCTCACCCCTTGAAGAGCAGCATAGTGGCGCCTTTTTGATGGATATTACGCAGGCTGAACACGAGCGGCTTGAGTTAACTATTCCACAAGATACCACCTTGATGGTTTTGCCAATACATGGCGAAAGCGAGGGTTTGTCGCCGGGAAGTGTGGCTGTTTTTTCTGCCACCCATGAAGTACAGCTACTAAGGCTAAGCAGCGAGGCAGGATGGCGCTACCTGGTTGTGGGTGGTCGGCCGATAAAAGAACCTGTGGCACAGTTCGGCCCGTTTGTAATGAATACGATGGAAGAAGTTGAGCAAGCGCTTAGCGAATATCGTGATGGGACGCTGTTAGGCGCTTAAGTCGCTTTATGCTGGCGTGCTCCGTTTGTAGGTGAAAGGCCGCAGAATATCTGCTTTTAGGCCGTGCGGGCTTGAAAATACTGTCTACACTAAATACGTAATTGTTCCGAGATTTACCGGACGTTTTGTGTTTAACCCTTGGCATTCGCTTTTCTGCCCGGAAAATCGTGATATTGAGTCAGCTTACAGTGAGCTTAAATGAATCTTGATCAAACTCGCTCATTAGTTTCATCGATTGTAATTGGCCTGTTTGGTGTAATTCTGATTGCCTTTGTCTGGCAACTGCAAGAAACAGTACACACAAAAGACAAGCAGCTGCTGTTGCTGCAAGTGGCGCTTGTTGGTGGTTTCTGCCTGCTGGTGTTATTTGTCGTCCTGAATGTGATTGGCCGCAAACTGATTGGCGCTTACGAACTAACACGTTCGCGTTTGGGTGCTGAGATAGAAGCTCATAGCCTTGCTAAAGATGCGCTCATAGAACAGCAAAAAGCCCAGATTAGCCAAGCAGAGAAAGACCTGCTGGTAAGTCGCAAGCAATACCATAGTTTGTTTAATCGTACTGCCGACGCCATGATGATTCTCGCTGAAGGCAAGTTCACAGAAGCCAACCCCGCATGCCTGCAGCTGTTTGGATGTGAAGATCAAAATCAGTTCTTGGGTTTACACCTCTGGGACTTATCTCCTCCTCAGCAGGAAGACGGGGCACCCTCTGAGCAAAAAGCCGAGCAAATGATAGAACAGACACAAGCTCAGGGCAGCCATCGTTTTGAGTGGCTGCACCGCACCCGCTCGGGGCGGGTGTTTCCTTCGGAAGTGTTGCTTACAGTTATTGATGGGCAAGATGAGCCGCTTGTTTGTGCAATCGTGCGCGACATCAGTAAACGAAAGCAGGCCGAAGAAGAAATCAAATATCAGGCGTACTATGACAGTCTCTCGGGTTTGCCTAATCGGCGTTTGATGCTCGATCGAATCAGCCAGGCACTGATCAGTAGCCAGCGCCATGGACATTACAATGCCCTGCTGTTTATCGATCTGGACCGCTTCAAGTTTATCAATGATTCACTTGGCCATTCTGTCGGTGATGGTTTGTTGGTTCAAATTGCCGACGCACTGCAAAACAACATTCGTAATGAAGATACCGTTGCTCGCTTCGGCGGTGACGAATTTGTGGTGTTGCTCAAGCACCTGGGTGACGAAAATGAGTCAGCCAGCCTCACAGCTGAGAGAATCGCTGAGCAGCTACAGCAAAAAATTTCTCAATCGTATGAGGTGAACGAGCATACGATTCAGGTGACCTCCAGCATTGGTATTTATCTCTTTCCTGAACGCGAAGAAAGTCTGGACGATATTATCAAACAGGCCGATACAGCGATGTACAGCGCCAAGGAATCCGGGCGTAACCGAATTGCTTTTTTTCAGAGTACGATGCAAGAGGCGGTAGTAAAGCGCCTGGCGTTGGAAAAAGACTTGCGGGCGGCACTGCAAAACAACAATATTGAAGTCCATTACCAACCCCAAATATCGCTTGATGGCGGGGTATATGGCATCGAGGCATTGGTCAGGTGGATACACCCGGAGTTAGGCGCGGTTAACCCGGAAGAGTTTATTTCAATCGCCGAAGACAGTGGTTTAATCTATCAGCTCGGTGAATTTGTTTTAACGCAAGCAATTCAGGATGCCTTAGCCCTTGATCATCAACCCAAACATTTATCGGTCAATATTAGTCCTTATCAATTCCGACACCCTGATTTTTTGCAGCGTATTGCTGCGATTATTGAGCGCTTCGAATTAGAGCCTTACTTTTTGGTGCTAGAAATCACTGAAGGCGTGGTAATCAGTAATTTTGATGAAACAGTGGAGAAACTGCGCGAGTTGAAGGCCATGGGTGTACTGATTTCGCTCGACGATTTTGGCACCGGTTACTCATCCTTGAGCTATCTAAAGAAGCTGCCTATCGATGAATTAAAAATAGATCGTTCCTTCGTGATGGATCTGGAAGATGACCCGCATGATGCGAAGCTAGTACAGACTATTATCAATATTGCCCATCAATTTAACCTGGTAACCGTTG
>JBFJVR010000287.1:0-4281 GCA_041624095.1 Oleiphilaceae bacterium | reverse complement strand
GTTAACGAGTTTCATCTCGGTCGCTGGCCTCGAATTCCGCGTCACAATGGCCGTGCTAATGCCCGCCGTCTCCAGCTGCTCTAGCACCGCTTTAGCACCTTTGATTACCCTTGCGTTTCTGGCATCTTCCATCTCGTGCCGTGCTACGATTTTTTCTGCCGTAACCTTGCTCTGCGGATCAAGCGCTGCGATATGGCTCAACACATCAACGCCCGGCGGGCAGTTAATGTCAGTTCGAATTTGACCAAAGTCCAGCCTGGATTCAACTAGCGTACCGTCCAAATCAAAAATTACGGCCTTAATGTGTTTTGGTAGCATGTCGACTCTCTATTTGCTTAAAAACGAGGTATCCGGAACCCCAAAAAGATGCACGCACGCCCTACGATAGTGCAATAATCCCTTGAAAAACAGTGCTTTTTTATCTCCATCACTTATTTTTGCGAAAAAGTTGAAAGTCTCTCTCCTATCCTTTAAAACTGCTCTTCATCAACATTAACTACTATGAGACCCTAGACTATGCGCTCACTTTTACGACCACTCATCACCTTATTGCTGGCAAGCTCTAGCGCCTACTCGTTTGCACACAGCGGCCACGACCACCAGCATTGGCTGAGTGAGCCGATTCATGCACTATCTCTGCTGGCTTTGCTGGCAGTGTTATCTTTAGTCATCTACAAAGTGCGTGCAAAAACGGTCCGTCAACAAACCATTAAAAACGAGCGCTAGACTAAAACAGTCAGAAGTACCGCAAGCGCACTTTAGGCTGGGCCTGCTGAACGATCATGATCCTCTACCAAACGCGCCAAACACAGTTTGAAACGATCCAGATCCTTGCGGCCACCACCCAGACACTGATACCTGTTATGGAAGTAACACCTTAAGCGCAAGGGACCCGCGCTAATTTCAAGCGAGTAGCCATCATGACTTTGCTGCAAGGCAAAGCCCTCATGGTGATATACCCCGCTACGCAGCTCACCTTTTTGTTGAATGATAAACGCTGCACGCAGCACCTGTTTCATATCAAAGCGTCTTTCAACCATCGTATCTACTTCTCGTTGCCTGCATACTAGTTAAACGCTTCAGCCGGAGTAATAGATCAGTCTGCTCATCAAGGCTCGGCATACCTGCTTGGGTGTGATATTTTTATCATCAGGAATCCAATAGCCTGCGCCCTGCGTATCAATCTCAACACACTGACCACATGGAGTCGTCATGGCGATTAGCAATGCCATCATCAATATTACGAACCTGCGCCTTAGGACCTACATCGGCTTTAATCCGGATGAGCAGGAAAAACAACAAGACGTGGTGATCAATGCCGAAATACACTACCCCGCCAACCACTTGTGTCTCGAGGACCAAGTCGAGAACGCCCTGAACTACAAGCATATAGCGAAGAAAATCATTCATCACGTAGAGGAAGGGCGCTTTCTACTACTCGAAAAACTCGTGTCTGACGTACTCGGAATCTGCGCTGAACATCCCTGGGTTAGCTACGCAAAGGTAAAAATAGATAAGCCTCACGCGCTCCGTTTTGCTGACTCGGTTTCACTCACTCTGGAACATACGCCCTAGGGCCATTATGCGGCGCTGGGAGGCGCAAGCACTATGATCTCCACTGAAGCCAAACTCGTCCGAGATGTCCTGTTAGAGAAAGGACTTGAAACTCCGACGCTGCCATCGGAGTTAAGTACGGAACAAAAATACGCCCGAATTAAGGGGCTCATGAGTGAAGTCGTCGCAACACTGGGCCTCGACCTGAATGACGATAGTCTGCAAGAAACACCGCACCGCATAGCAAAAATGTATGTGCACGAAGTGTTCTCGGGCCTCGATTACAACAATTTCCCGAAGATAGCCCTTATCGATAACAAGATGGGGGTAGATGAAATGGTCAAGGTAAGTGATATCAGCCTTGTTAGTACCTGTGAGCATCATTTTGTCACCATCGACGGCTCTGCAACCGTGGCCTACATTCCGGAAAAGAAAATCATTGGTCTGTCGAAAATTAATCGCATCGTTCGCTTCTTCGCTCAACGCCCACAAGTACAGGAGCGGCTTACCCAGCAAATACTCATCGCCTTGCAGGCCTTGCTCGAAACCGACAACGTCGCAGTTTCGATCCAGGCGACGCATTACTGCGTTAAGTCTCGCGGCATCATGGATATGAATTCCGAGACCTCGACCACGGCCTTGGGCGGCATATTTAAAAGCAACGTACACACACGGGCTGAGTTTCTTAATACAGGCCCTCGTTCATGAGTTTGAGCAACAGCGAAGCCCCTATCCTGATTACCGGCGTAGGAAAGCGTTTGGGGCTAGCAATGGCGCAGCACTTTTTGCAACAGGGCTATCGCATCATCGGGACGTATCGCAGTGAATACCCGTCGCTTGCCTCCTTGCGACAAGCAGGAGCCGACCTCTACCCAGTAGATTTTTACCATCAGGAAGCGCTGGACGATTTTATTATGCAAATTAAGCAGAACTATCCGCAGCTCAGAGCACTCATTCACAATGCCTCTGACTGGCTCGAAGATGACTGTGACTTGGCAGCATATGACATCATAGAGCGTATGATGCGTATCCATGTTAGCGCCCCCTACTTAATGAACCGGGCCTTTAAACCGCTGTTAATGCCGGCGGAGAATGAGGCGCTGCGCGACATCATTCATATTTCAGATTATGTCGCCGACAAAGGCAGTCGAAAACATATGGCCTACGCTGCCAGCAAAGCCGCTCTAAACAATCTCACCTGCTCTTTTGCGCAAGCCTATGCACCCGGCATCAAAGTAAATGGCATCGCTCCTGCGCTAATGTTATTCAATGAAGAGGATAGCGTGGACTACAAAAATAAGGCTTTATCCAAAGCCCTGCTGCCACGCGAAGGGGGCGAGATGGAATTCCTTCGCAGCGTGGACTACCTGCTGGCGAGTCACTATATCACTGGCAGAACCCTGCATTTAGATGGTGGTCGACACCTCAAATAAGTTAACAAGCGTCTTTATTTCCACCCCGACAGCCGCACTTTTTCGGTTTATTCGACCAGATTTTTTTTCAGACTCACCCGGTAAAAGTTTCCGAGAAAAGATCCACCCCTCCTCTGAATAACTATTTTTCTATATTTTTCAATTGCTTATTTTGTGGCATGAAGATCGCAAACTAATTAAGCGTTGAAGACCCACTAATATAAGGAGAGTGCGATGGAGCTAATTAAGTTCGAGGAATTCTGGAACATTATTCATAGCAAACTGCAAAACTGGATCGAAATGGGGGTAGAACACATTCCCAACTTGGTCGTGGCTATCGTTGTCGTGTGTTTATTCGCCATCATTGCTCGCATAGCGAGCTATGCCATGACGCGCATTTTCCGCCGTTCTATGGAGTCGAAACAGATCGCTGACCTGCTGGTATCCATACTCAGGGTTTTCATTCTGGGCGTGGGGCTGTTTGTCGCCCTCGAACTACTTGGCCTGAAGGGAACCGTGACCTCGCTACTGGCAGGTGCGGGTATCATTGGATTAGCCATTGGTTTTGCGTTTCAGGATATGACAGAAAACCTGATTGCGGGTATCGCAATGGGTATCCGGAAACCTTTTAAAATTGGCGATATTATCTCCTCAGACTCTATATTTGGCGAAGTAAAGGCAATAAACCTGCGCAATACCCTTGTCGAGACTTTCGCCGGGCAGATGGAAGTAGTACCAAACAAGGTTTTATTCCGCAATGTATTAACGAATTTCTCACGCTATAACAAACGCCGCGTTGATGTGCCCGTGGGTATTTCCTACGCCGACGACCCTGAAAAAGCGCGTGAGAAAATTGTTGCGGCAATCAATCAGTTTGATTTTGTCATCAATAAAGAACTTACTGCGGTTTACGCCGAAGGCTTTGGCGACTCAAGTGTCAATCTCTTAGCATGGTTCTGGATAGCCTACCCAGGAGATGAAACCGGCTACATGGAAGCCAGGCACAAAGCTGTGGTGAGCATTAAACGCGCGCTCGAAGAAGCAGACATTCTTATCCCGTTCCCTATCCGTACATTGGAGTTTGATGCCAAGGGTGGCACAAAGCTGGAAAGTATCGTTGCAAACCAGGTGCAAGCTATCCGCACCTCCTCTAAAAAACAAAGCAACCCGGCATCAAAAAGTGAGCAAGCTACAGCTTGATTAAGCTGCACGGCAAGCCCCGCTCTGGGGACGGAGGCAGCTCTTTTTGGGGACGGAGGCGGCGTTGAAGCCACGTTTCCTGAGGCCTCCGGGCCTTTTTAGAGGGACGGAGGCG
>JBFJVR010000286.1:0-4304 GCA_041624095.1 Oleiphilaceae bacterium | reverse complement strand
ACGCCTTTGTTGATAGCGTACAACAGCTAGTCGAAACCTATGTCGACTCGCGCGTGGCTGCCGCAGATATTACCAGTAATTTAATGATCGCTGCAGGTGGCTGGGTCGCGCTCAAAAAAATGACACCGGGCCTACTCACCTTGAGTGGCACCATTGCCAGCGGGCTAGCTCATAGTGTCGCGGTGCAAAGTTTTTGGGCGGGCCCGCTAGCCGGCAAGCTTTATTATAGTTTGGTCGGTGTAACGACTCCTATGGCCTTATCGGCTGGGGTATTTGGTGCACTGTTGCTGCCTGCCTCGTTTATTGCCGCCTTTGCGGGCATCGTTGCCGACCCACTGCAACGCAAGTTAAAACTGCACGACAAACGCTTGCACAAACTCCTCGACGGAGTGGAACAAAATCTACTCGGTGAACAAAGCGAACTTGCACTTAAAGACCATTACGTCGCCAGAATCATGGACCTCATCGACTGGACTCAGGCGCTGATTCGCCTGGCTCGCTAAGCGCTGCGCTTTTCAGCGTACTCTTTCCACCATGTTTCCAGCAGGCTGGCATTGCTCTGATTGCAACGCATGCGAATATCGGCCATGTCACCTAAGACCGGCACAACCCCCAAGAGCATATCGAGCGCGATATTATACAACATGCGGCATTTAAGTCTAAATGGAGCACCCAAAGCATATGCCTGATACACATACTCAGGCTAAATAAAGCACTTAGCAGATCACCAACGATGGGTAGTAAGCCTATCAGCGGGTCGACCCCGAAACGCCAACCGATAATTGGAACACGCCACTTCCCATCGAGCCAGTCAGCCAGTAATCTGGCTCGTTTTAGTTCTTTGGGCTCATTTGTATCTAACAATCTCTCCGCCAAAGCGCCCCCTAGCCTAATCATGACTCCGGTTCACATCGTCAATTTGTTCGTTAAGCGTCCAATAGTCATACAGGTAGCCCAGCAAGAATAAACCTCCACTAAACATCCAGATTAAACCGGTAATCCACTTTCCCAAATAAAACCGGTGAATGCCTAGTAAACCAAGAAACGTTAGCAACACCCAAGTTAGATTGTAGTTCTTATCACCAATGATATAACGCTGATCAGCAGCGCGGTCCAACGAAGGAATCAAAAATAGATCGACCACCCACCCGACAAAAAACAGACCAAGGGTAAAGAAATAGATGGTGCCGCTAAGTGCACGGCCATAGTAAAAGCGGTGCGCGCCCATGAAGCCAAACAACCATAGAATGTAGCCGATTAATCGGCTATGTGAATTTGTGCGTTCCAGCATATGACTCACCATCGGGGTCTCAAAGCCTGCAATTATGCCCGTTCAGTCATTATTCTCACCGACACCTGTCACAGTGTTGCACCTTAGACGCCTGTATTCGAGTTGAACACGGCAAACCGGCAGCCAATCTGGCAAGATTACCCTTGCACACATGCGGGCTTCTACTTATATTCCCCCAGACAAGATTTGCATGCCATCCAAAATTTGGCGAAGGAACTTAAAGTATGACGATCAAAGTAGGTATTAACGGCTTCGGCCGCATGGGGCGTCTATCGTTTAGAGCCGCATTCGACTGGCCAGAAATTGAATTTGTCCGCATCAACGACCTCGCTGGAGATGCAAACACGCTCGCTCACCTGCTAAATTTTGACTCTGTGCATGGTCGCTGGCACCACCAGGCAACGGCAACGGCGGGCGGTATCGAAATCAATGACAAAGCAATTGTTTGCACACAAAACAAAGCAATTGCTGATACGGACTGGTCGGACTGCGACATTGTTATCGAAGCGACCGGAGTAATGAAAAGCCGCTCATTACTATCGGCCTATCTGGATCAGGGTGTCCGCAGAGTCGTGGTCACCGCGCCCGTAAAAGAAGATGGCGTACTAAATATTGTACTGGGCGTAAACGATCACCTTTACGACCCGGAGCTCCACCCAATTGTTACCGCAGCTTCGTGCACCACTAACTGCCTTGCACCAGTGGTGAAGGTGCTACACGAAACTATTGGTATTCAACATGGTTCGATGACTACGATTCATGACATTACCAACACCCAAACCATTCTGGACGCACCTCATGCTGATCTGCGTCGAGCACGCGCCTGTGGGATGAGCCTGATCCCCACTACAACCGGCTCCGCAACAGCCATCACGCATATTTTCCCTGAGTTAAAAGGCAAATTGAACGGACATGCCGTTAGGGTGCCCCTTGCCAATGCCTCGATTACCGACTGCGTATTTGAAGTCAAGCGCGAGACCAGCGTAGAAGAAGTGAATGCCTTGCTCAAACAGGCTGCGGAGAATGACTTACAAGGTATTCTGGGCTTTGAAGAACGGCCGCTGGTCTCTATCGACTACAAAACCGACCCCCGTTCTGCTGTCGTCGATGCTTTATCGACTATGGTGATCAATGGTACACAGGTCAAGCTATATGTCTGGTACGACAATGAGTGGGGATATGCTAACCGCACTGCCGAATTAGTGAAAATTATCGGCTTACAAGATAAGGCCTAAACGGTGTGCTAAAGCAAACATCTCCGGAGCTAAAGCAATACCTCTGCGTTACGGGTAACTACTGGGCTTTTACCCTGACCGACGGTGCCTTGAGAATGTTAGTCGTATTGCACTTCTATGGCCTGGGATATAGCCCTCTGGAAATTGCGCTGCTGTTCTTATTCTATGAATTTTTCGGCGTGGTGACTAACCTGCTTGGAGGCTGGCTGGGAGCCCACCTTGGTTTAAACAAAACCATGAACATCGGCCTGGCGCTTCAGGTAGGCGCGCTAGGCATGTTACTCGTTCCTGCAGACATGTTGAGTGTGCTTTGGGTAATGGCTGCCCAAGCCCTATCGGGAATCGCGAAAGACCTCAACAAGATGAGCGCCAAAAGCAGCATCAAACTGCTTGTAACCGCAGATGCTCAGGATAAACTTTATCGTTGGGTTGCCGTGCTCACTGGCTCTAAGAACACGCTGAAGGGTGTGGGATTTTTCTTGGGCGGCACTTTACTAAGCCAGTTGGGCTTTCGAGGGGCAATCCTTTCGATGTGCATCGCTTTGTTTTTGGTATGGGTGCTCAGCCTGCTGCTGTTACGCAAAGACCTGGGCAAAGCCAAAAACAAACCCAAGTTTAGGGATATTTTTTCTAAAAGCCGAGCCGTTAACACCCTCTCCGCCGCACGTTTGTTTCTCTTTGGCGCGCGCGATGTTTGGTTCGTGGTCGCCCTACCTGTCTATTTGGCGAGCCAATTTAACTGGAGCCATAGCCTGGTAGGAACATTTTTAGCTGTCTGGATCATCGCTTATGGGCTGGTGCAAAGTCAGGCGCCGAAATTAACCCAAGCAAGATCCGGCCTCACTCCCGACGGCAACACGGCTTTCATTTGGGCTTTGGCTTTGGCCGTAACCCCCTTAGCTCTGGTGTTCGTGGTTGAGCTACAACCCGAAATGCAATGGGGGCTCGTTGCCGGCTTAATGGCCTTTGGTGCCATTTTTGCGATCAACTCATCCTTACACAGTTATTTGATTGTGAACTACGCCAATGAAGATGGCGTTTCGCTCGATGTCGGTTTTTACTATATGGCCAATGCCTTAGGGAGACTCATTGGAACGATATTGTCGGGCTGGTTATATCAAGACTATGGCTTAACAAGCTGCCTGTGGGTTTCAGCAGCATTTATTATAATTACGGCACTTATTTCTCTTTCGCTACCTAGGCACCAGCAGACAGCTTAAGATAGCTTGGTCTGACGGTGCCCAATACTCAAGTAGTTTATTCGCTCTCTTCTTCTCCCCAGAACTTCCACCACTTCTTGCGGTTCTCACGCGAAGATTGGCCTTGCTCCGAGCCTTTATCCAACTCTTTTTGCGGCTGGGCAGCTTTCTTTTCAGCCTGCTTTGCCAGTCCTTTTGGCATCGCATCTTTAGCGGGTTTTACTTTCTTGGCTTCGCCCGCCTCCATACCCTCAGCAAGGCTGTCATCGTCTTTATCAGTCTTAGCGGCTTTATCTTTCTTGTCTTTCTTATCTTTCTTATCTTTCTTGTCTTTCTTGTCTTTCTTGTCTTCCTTCAGTTTTTTCTCTTTCTTTTCCTTCTTATCGTGCACTTCGTCCATATCATCTTCAAGTTCATCATGATGTGCGCGCTCTTTTTCGCTGGACTTCTTAAAATGCTTATCCTGCTCCGCGACCTGTTTGTGTTTACCTGCCGCCTCTGGTTTCTCAGCGAATACACTCGCCGAGAATACCATGGCCAAGATCAAGACTAAGGCATAATTTAGATTCATGTTTTTGT
>JBFJVR010000285.1:0-4307 GCA_041624095.1 Oleiphilaceae bacterium | reverse complement strand
TTCCCTAATGCATCAATATGATCAGCATTTTTATCAAGCCCCGCAGCTAATCCGACCCGATTGGGAAAGCGCAGCCCCATGACCGTGACCGGGTCATCTTCGACCGGTGCCATGAAGGGTGAAAGCAGCCCCAAGCGATTTGCCGCACTCATGCAATCCAAGGATAAGTCATGGGACGTTTCTGGGGACAACTGAAATAACAAGCTACGTACTAAGGCGTAAGACATGACAATCCTGATCGCTAGAGTGAATAAATTTTCGGCCCGAATATTAACCGATCACTAAAGTGATGACTACGGCTAAAATCGTCCACATTCGGCATTGACAAAACAAAAAAAACGGAAACAAAAACTGGCTTATGACAATTCCGTCATTTATCCACTAAATCTGTGGATAACTTTGTTGAAAACCGTCTAGCATGATCCGACAGGCCTTATAGTTTGGTACTTTAGGTCAAATTGGTTATTTTTTAACCTATTTTATTTTCCTTATTTATCAACAGCTTATATATCTTTTTACACTTTACGAAAGTATTGTCAATATTTTATAGCGCAGAAAGACAAAAAACTCATATGTGCATAATTTAGTCAAAAATATGCCGTAATCACTTGCGATTTTCGCCATTATGACATCAAGCGTTTTTTGATTTCGGCAATCTTATCACGCAAATTTGCGGCTTTTTCAAAGTCCAAATCCCTTGCGCTCTGGTACATTTCATCCTCTAGTCGCGAGATTTCCTTGGCCAATTCTTCGGGCGTTCGCGAATTTAATTGCACCATGTAATCGCCACTGTCTTCGGCAATCCCGAGTTTTTTCTTACTACGTTTTCCGGGAATAACAACCGCACCCTCCATAATATCCTGGATACTCTTATTCAGGCTTTTGGGTGTTAGGCCGTGTTCGAGGTTATATTGTATCTGCTTTTCGCGACGGCGGTCGGTTTCGTCCATTGCCTTTTTCATCGAACCCGTCACTCTGTCTGCATACAGAATGGCACGACCGTTAATATTCCTCGCGGCCCTACCTATGGTCTGTATTAAAGAGCGTTCGGAGCGCAAAAAGCCTTCCTTGTCGGCATCTAATATTGCCACCAGCGATACCTCTGGCATATCCAGACCTTCTCGGAGCAAGTTGATACCAACCAGTACGTCGAACTCCCCCTTGCGCAGGTCACGAATAATTTCAACGCGTTCTACTGTGTCGATATCGGAGTGCAAGTAACGGACCCGCACCCCATGCTCCATCAGAAAATCGGTTAGGTCTTCGGCCATGCGTTTGGTCAGGGTTGTCACCAGAACGCGCTCATCTACCTTAACCACCTTATGGATTTCCGATAAAAGGTCGTCGACCTGAGTCGTGGCAGGTCGAACTTCAATTTCAGGGTCCAGAAGACTGGTCGGCCGAACGACTTGCTCGACAACTTGACTGGCGTGCTCTGCTTCGTAAGTCGACGGCGTAGCAGATACAAAAATTGTTTGTGGAGAAATTCGCTCCCATTCGTCAAAGCGCATCGGCCGGTTATCCAAAGCAGATGGCAAGCGAAACCCGTATTCAACCAGGGTTTCCTTGCGCGAACGGTCACCTTTATACATCGCTCCGATTTGCGGCACAGTAACGTGAGACTCATCGATGATCATTAATGCGTTGTCTGGCAGGTAATCAAACAAGGTAGGCGGAGCGCCTCCGGGCTCGCGGCCCGACAAGTAGCGTGAATAATTTTCTATCCCATTGCAGTAGCCTAACTCAATCATCATTTCGGTGTCGTAACGAACACGCTCTTCCAAACGCTGCGCCTCAACTAACTTGTTGTTGTCACGCAGCTGAACGAGCCTTACTTTCAACTCTTCTCGTATATCTTCTACGGCATCCAGTATTTTTTGCCGCGGCGTGACATAGTGGGATTTGGGATAAATAGTGACTCGTGGCACACGGCGCAATACCTCGCCTGTGAGCGGGTCAAAAAAGCTAAGGTTTTCGACTTCGTCATCGAACAACTCTATCCGGATTGCGTCTCTGTCTGACTCAGCCGGATAAACATCGATCACATCGCCTCGTACCCTGTAGGTTGCCCGATGAAGCTCAACATCGTTACGGGTGTATTGCAGTTCTGCCAGGCGCTGTAATATCGCTCGCTGGTTTGCTGCTTCGCCCCGATCCAGGTGGAGCATCATTTTTAGGTAGGAGTCAGGGTCGCCCAGGCCGTAAATGGCCGAAACGGTCGCCACGATAATAGAGTCCGGTCTCTCCATTAGCGCTTTGGTGGCCGAAAGCCGCATTTGTTCAATATGCTCGTTTACCGAAGCGTCTTTTTCGATAAAGGTATCCGATGAGGGTACATAGGCCTCGGGCTGGTAATAATCATAATAGGAGACAAAATATTCAACCGAATTATTAGGAAAGAACTCCCTAAATTCGCCGTATAACTGGGCCGCCAGCGTCTTATTGTGCGCCATAATAATGGTAGGCCGCTGCACACGTTCTATTATATTTGCTACGGTAAAGGTCTTGCCTGACCCAGTTACGCCCAACAAGGTCTGATGCAGCAGCCCGTCTTCTATACCTTCCACAAGCTTATCGATCGCTTGAGGCTGATCGCCAGCCGGTTTAAAACGTGAATGAACTTTAAATTCCTTGGGCATCGTGATTCCGAATTTAATTTAAGGATGATAGAATTCCACGGTTTTGGCCCGTTTGCACTATTTGAGAAGCTGCAAATCGGGAGCTGTGGGGGCCAGGCTAAGGTAACTATATTTTGGCAGGCCATACATTAACAAAAACCACTGCGGGTTAACTACCCTAATCGCCACTTAGGCAGACACACACACTTTCCAGTCGAGGAATCAATCTTGGACGTACAATTATCCAATCGAGTACAGCAAATTAAGCCATCGCCAACGCTTGCCGTCACCAACAAGGCAAATGAACTAAAAGCTGCCGGAAACGATATTATTGGCCTGGGTGCGGGCGAACCGGATTTTGACACCCCTCAGCACATTAAAGATGCCGCAGTAGAAGCCATTAAGTCGGGCAAAACAAAATACACTGCTGTAGACGGTACGCCCGAACTCAAACAGGCGATCATCAATAAATTCAAAACAGATAATCAGCTTAATTACGAAGCAAATCAGATACTGGTTTCGTGTGGTGGAAAGCAAAGCTTTTTTAATCTCGCATTGGCGCTGCTTAACCCCGGTGATGAAGTCATCATACCCGCACCCTATTGGGTGTCGTACCCCGACATGGTTAAAATTGCTGAAGGCACACCAATCATTCTCACGAGCACACCTGACAGCCGCTTTAAAATCACTCCTGCACAGCTCGAGTCTGCAATCACTGAGCGCACCCGTCTAGTGGTGCTAAACAGCCCCTCTAACCCAACTGGCGTCGCTTACACTAAGCAAGAACTTAGCGAGCTGGGAGAGGTGCTGCGCAAGTTCCCCCAAGTTATGATCGCAAGCGACGACATGTACGAACATATTCTTTGGACAGCAGAGCCCTTCGTTAATATTCTAAATGCCTGCCCCGACTTGTACGACCGCACCTTCGTTTTGAATGGGGTATCAAAAGCTTACTCCATGACTGGCTGGCGCATTGGCTACGCAGCCGGGCCCGCTCCGGTTATCGCCGCGATGAAAAAAATTCAGTCACAAAGCACCTCCAACCCTGCTTCTATTTCCCAGGCTGCGGCTACCGCAGCACTTGCCGGACCCCAAGATTGCGTTGGAAAAATGGTAACCGAGTTCAAGAAGCGCCATGACTACCTGGTTGAAGCCTTAAACACCCTGCCCGGTGTCAACTGCATAGAAGGCGATGGTACCTTCTATGTTTTCCCTGACTTCCAGCAGGCGATCGACGCCAACGCAAATACAACAGATGACGTCGCCATGGCAGAATACCTGCTAAGCGAAGCAGGCGTAGCGCTTGTTCCCGGTTCGGCCTTCGGTGCGCCAGGTTGCATGCGACTCAGCTTTGCGACGAGTATGGACGTACTTGAATCGGCCATCGACAGGCTCAGAAAAGTACTGCTTTAAGCACTGCAGATACTTGACCAAGGCCACGCATCTCATTAGTATACGCGGCCTTGGTCAACGTTAAGCCTCTAGCGTTTATCTATACCAAAATTCCCCGATAGCTCAGTTGGTAGAGCAACGGACTGTTAATCCGTTTGTCCCTGGTTCGAGCCCAGGTCGGGGAGCCACTCCAGCTCCACCACTCTTGAAACCTTTCCTTTTTCGTCACGAAAACGCCCGACTCAAGACCATAAAACTGCTGCGCGCGGTTAACGGGGACAGGGTATCGGGTAACGG
>JBFJVR010000284.1:0-4323 GCA_041624095.1 Oleiphilaceae bacterium | reverse complement strand
CCGCGCAAGTTCCCACTGCCAAGTCGGCAATAGTCGTATCTTCTGTTTCTCCAGACCGGTGCGAAATAACAGCGGTATAACCCGCATCCTTCGCCATTTTTATCGCGTCCAAGGTTTCGCTAAGACTGCCAATCTGGTTGAACTTGATCAAAATAGAGTTCGCGATGCCTTTTTCGATACCTTCGTTCAAAATTTTGGTGTTCGTCACGAAGAGGTCATCACCAACTAATTGAACGCGTCCGCCCAGCTTTTCAGTCTGGTACTTCCAGCCCGCCCAATCAGATTCATCCTGACCATCTTCAATAGAAACGATAGGATACTGGTCGCACAATTCGGCAAGATAATCACTGAAGCCTTCGGCCGAAAATACTTTGCCTTCGCCACTCATATTGTACTGGCCATCTTTATAAAACTCAGACGAAGCACAATCTAGTGCTAGCGTAATATCCGAGCCCAAGGTGTAACCGGCATCAGCCACGGCCGTTTTAATCACCGCTAATGCATCAGCATTTGAGGCTAAATTAGGCGCGAAGCCACCCTCATCACCCACAGCAGTGTTCAAGCTTTGCTTTTTTAACACGGCTTTCAGTGCATGAAAAATCTCAGCTCCCGCTCGTAAGGCTTCGGCAAAATTTGGCACTGAAACAGGCTGTACCATAAATTCCTGTATATCAACATTGTTGTCGGCGTGCTCTCCGCCATTCAATATATTCATCATCGGCACAGGCATCGAAAACTGGCCAGACGTACCGTTAATATCAGCAATATGTTCGTACAGCTCGACGCCTTTTTCTTGCGCTGCTGCTTTCGCAGCTGCTAGCGAGACAGCGAGAATCGCGTTTGCACCAAGTTTGGCCTTATTCTCGGTACCGTCCAGCTCCAGCATAATCTTGTCGAGCTCGCGCTGATCCCTTACATCTTTACCCAATAAGGCCTCGCGAATCTCGCCATTGATTCCCGAAACCGCTTTCAAAACACCTTTGCCAAGGTAACGACTCTTGTCGCCATCACGTAATTCGAGCGCCTCTCGCGAACCTGTCGATGCACCCGACGGGGCACACGCACTGCCAACGACACCCGACTCGAGAATAACGTCGGCCTCTACAGTCGGATTTCCACGAGAGTCGAGGACTTCACGCCCTTTAATATCAGCTATGCTTGTCATTTACTGTTTCTCCAATTTAGATACTTCTGCCTTTGTCTTAGCGCTAATTAAGCGGTTTCCAAAGGTTCAAACTGTTTCACCAGATCGTCGATTAACTTTACTCGGTGTAAAAAAGCTTCGAGCTGCTCTAGTCGCAATGCACAAGGCCCATCACATAAAGCCTTGGCCGGGTCCGGATGCGCTTCTAAAAACAAGCCCGCCAAACCCTGCGACATACCGGCAAGGGCCAGGTCAGTTACCGCTTCTCGTCTGCCGCCGGCAGAATCCGGACGACCACCGGGCTGCTGCAAGGCATGGGTCACATCGAAAAATACCGGGTAGTTAAAGCGCTTCATTACGCCGAACCCAAGCATGTCGACAATCAAATTGTTATACCCGAAGCTTGAGCCACGCTCACACAATATCAGGCGATCATTACCCGCCTCTTCACACTTGCTTAAGATGTGCTGCATTTCCTGAGGCGCCAAAAACTGCGCCTTCTTGATATTGATTACAGCTTGAGTCTTTGCCATCGCCAAGACCAGGTCAGTCTGGCGTGACAGAAACGCAGGCAACTGAATAATGTCACAGACTTCAGCAACCGGCTCGGCCTGATAGGGTTCGTGGACATCGGTAATCACCGGCACATCAAACTGGGATTTTATTTCCTCAAAGATCTTTAAGCCTTGATCCAAACCCGGCCCACGAAATGACTTAATCGAAGAGCGGTTTGCTTTATCGAACGAGGCTTTAAATACGTAGGGAATACCCAGCTTGCTCGTCACTTCTACATATTTTTCAGCAATCCGCAACGCCATATCTCGGGACTCAAGCACATTCATCCCTCCAAACAGCACAAAGGGGCCGTCGTTGGAGATCGCGATATCTTTAACCTGAATCGTCTTCTGGCTCATAGTTTTTCCTCTAGCAACACATCTTCTCGTCGCATAACGACCTTATCAGCCGGCTTGCAGATTATTTTTGTTTGCCAGAGACGCTTTTACGAAGCCTTCAAACAGGCCGTGGCCATCTCGCGGGGTCGAAGTAAACTCGGGGTGGAACTGACAGGCAACAAACCAGGGGTGGTCCGGTGCTTCAATCACCTCTACCAGCGCGTTATCCATAGAGCGCCCGGACACGATCAGACCGGCCTCTTCGAGTTTTGGCAACAGGTTATTGTTGACTTCGTAGCGGTGCCGATGCCGCTCTACTATTACATCCTTACCGTAGCTCTTACGTGCCATAGAGCCCTCTTTTAAACGGCATTCCTGGCCACCAAGGCGCATTGTTCCGCCCAGGTCTGAGTCATCGCTTCGTTGCTCAACATTTCCTGTAGAGTCCTTCCATTCGGTGATCAAGCCCACCACAGGGTTTTCACAATTGCTACTAAACTCCGTGCTGTGTGCGTCGTTCAGCCCGGCAACATGCCTAGCGTATTCAATCACTGCTACCTGCATACCGAGACAGATCCCCAGGTAAGGCACCTTGTTTTCGCGGGCGAATTTAACAGTCTGAATTTTTCCTTCTACCCCTCTGTTACCGAACCCACCAGGAACCAATATTCCATCAAGGGACTCCAGCACACCCGTACCATTATCAATGATAGTTTCGGAATCGATATACTTGAGGTTGATCTTGATGCGACTGCGAATACCCGCATGCTTTATCGCCTCGATAAGTGACTTGTATGCGTCTAACAGCTCCATGTACTTACCCACCATACCAATGGTGATCTCATGCTCCGGGTTTGACTCTGCTTCGACAACCGCATCCCACTCCGACAAATCAGCGGCATCGCAGGCGATACCAAAGCGCTCAACAATGATCTTATCGAGGTTTTGTTCGTGTAGCATACGCGGGATTTTATAGATACTGCTGGCATCCTGCAGTGGAATAACCGCTCGCTCTTCAACGTTGGTAAACAAGGCGATCTTTCGGCGCGAAGAGGCATCGATCTCATGATCTGAACGACAAACCAAGATGTCAGGTTGAATACCGATGGAGCGCATTTCCTTGACGGAATGCTGGGTAGGCTTGGTTTTGGTTTCGCCCGCCGTTGCGATATAAGGCACCAAGGTCAGATGCATAAACATCGCCCGCTGGGAGCCCACTTCGATTTTGAGCTGGCGCACGGCTTCGAGAAATGGCTGAGATTCTATATCGCCGACTGTCCCGCCGATTTCGACCAATGCCACATCAAAACCGCTGGCACCTTCTACAATACGGCGCTTGATCTCATCAGTAATATGCGGAATAACCTGTACCGTCCCACCGAGATAATCTCCACGACGCTCCTTACGGATAACGTCTTCATAGACCCGGCCACTGGTAAAGTTGTTACGCTTGGACATCGTCGTCCGAATAAAACGCTCGTAGTGCCCAAGGTCGAGATCTGTCTCTGCCCCGTCTTCGGTGACAAAAACCTCACCATGCTGAAACGGGCTCATCGTACCAGGGTCAACATTTATGTAGGGGTCAAGCTTCAGCATTGTTACGTTTAAACCCCTGGCTTCGAGTATGGCCGCTAAAGAAGCGGACGCAATGCCCTTACCCAAGGATGAAACAACGCCACCGGTCACGAATATAAAACGCGTCATGTAAATCCCGTCAATTTCTCAGACTAAAATGACCAATCCGACCCCGCTTTAAGGTCTTTCGAGACTGGTATCTAAACAACTATCAGAAGGGGGAGATTCTCATCTCAAGATGGGGCGCCAGAATACCAGAAACCGCGCGCCCTCTCAACGCAAAAGTGTCGTCTAACTATAATTGCCAAGCCTTAACAGGCTATTCTGTGCACGACCCTTTATAATGCCCGTCATGCCCCCATTATCTGTGGCGACTTTTGTTACGCTACGAAACCCGCAGACCACTTTATGCGGAGCTGATTTTTACTTTTTTGAGAATACACATGCGCTCTAACACTATATGGCCAGCTCTGGCAGCGACACTCGGGCTGCTAGTTTGTATCGTGCCTTACGGCAGCGCGGCACCCCTTATTGTCGGCATAGACCCGCAACTTCCCGCCCCCCTCCCAGGTTATGAAGAAGTGCAGGACCCGCAGGCTTCAAAGTTCGCACCACTAAAAGGAACCCAGCAGACGATACGCATCCGTAAAACCTACAACACGCCCAGCACCAACCAGGCATGGCAAGCTGTATTCGACTACTTAAGGGCGG
>JBFJVR010000283.1:0-4324 GCA_041624095.1 Oleiphilaceae bacterium | reverse complement strand
GGTATTGGCGCAGTACCTTAAAGAAAGGGATCAAGCCTAAGGCAGAATGTTTTGTATTGGTCTTCACTGGTTGCAGCTTCCGCATATGGATAATAAAAGCCATTATGGCCGAAAAAGATATTAATTGGCAGTTTTGATCATAGTTTAGGCAGCTAGGGTGAAATATGCTGTGTATCGCATTCGCCTCTTTGTACGAATGCCTGGCTATTCGAATTTGGAATTACCGTTTTGAGGGCGCTGTATGACGCAAGCTAACAATAAGATAGAAACACTCGATGTGGCGATTATAGGTGCCGGATTATCGGGGATCGGCATGGGGTGCCAGCTCAAAGAACAGCGCAGTAATGATAGTTTTGTCATGTTTGAGTCTCGCGATGCGATTGGCGGGACCTGGGATCTGTTCCGTTACCCGGGTATCCGTTCTGATTCGGATATGTATACCTTTGCCTACTCGTTTAAACCTTGGACTGATGCCGAAATGATTGGGACGGGGGAGCGTATTCGTGATTACTTAAACGAAGTGGTGGATGATTATGATCTGCGAAAGCATATTCGCTTCAAGCAGCGTGTGACGAATGCCGCCTGGGACTCAACGAAGGCGCGGTGGGTTCTGACGGTCGAGCAAGATGATGCCGACGCGTATACGGTTGAAGCGAAGTTTTTGCTTACCTGCACAGGTTACTATAACTATGAGCATGGCTATGTACCCGAGTTTGAGGGTTTCTCCGATTATTCCGGTGAGGTAATTTATCCGCAAAAATGGCCACAGGAATTCGATTACCGAGGTAAGCGAGTGGTCGTGATTGGTAGCGGAGCAACCGCGGTTACAGTGGTGCCTGCGATGGCAGAAGAGGCGGCCCATGTCACCATGCTGCAGCGCTCGCCTACCTACGTCGTGTCGGTGCCTTCTAAAGACCTAATGTTTAAAATTTTTTCGAAAGTGCTACCAAAAAGGCTGACAAACCGCATTATGCGAGCGAAATATATCGCCTTGCAGCAGCTGATTTACACGCTATCAAAACGCTTTCCTGCGCTCGTGCGTAAATGGATACGCTATGGAAACAAAAAAGCACTGGGGGACAGCGTTGCAGTTGATCCGCATTTTAAACCGAACTACAAACCTTGGGATCAGCGCATGTGCATGGTGCCAGACGAAGATCTGTTTAAGGCAATGCGCGAAGGGAAAGCGTCGATCGTGACGGACGAAATTGCGCGCTTTACGTCGCAAGGGATTGAGTTAAAGTCGGGCGAAAATATTGAGGCAGACATTGTTGTACCAGCGACAGGGCTCGATGTGCAGTTTTGGGGGGGAATGAATATTCAGGTAGATGGCAATGAGGTCAATGCAGCCAAGCTAACTAATTATAAAGGCATGATGTTTAGTCAGATGCCCAATTTTGTGACCATATTTGGTTATACCAATGCGCCGTGGACGCTTAAAGCTGAACTTACCTACTCCTATGTATGTAAGTTGTTGAACTACATGGACAAACAACAGCATGATGTCGTCTACCCTTACTTGGATCGAGAGCAAAAGTCCGAAATTCTGGTCGACCTGAAAAGTACTTACGTGATGCGCGCAGCGGATCGTTTGCCCCAGCAGGGCGAGGCCTTTCCATGGAGAAACAAGGATTTTTACTTAAAGGATATTTTTGCCATCAAGTACAGTGAGCTAGCTGATGGGGTGCTGAAGTTTGATGATGCAAGGCCTCTGGCGGTGTTTCATGCACAAAAGGAGAGTGCGTGATGGGCCAAGTTAATTCAAAGCCCCCAGTGATTATTGTTCATGGAATGTGGAGTACGGGGGCATCTTTGAACGAAATTAGACAGGCCTTCGAGCAGGATGGTTACGAGGTGTATTGCCCAGACCTTCCTGGGCATAAGCCGAAATCACAGATGGATGCGCAAGCCAAGTCGGAGCTGATTGGCTGCGATATCGAGACTTATGTCAGCGCCATTTGCGAAGTGGTAGACAGCATGGCCGAAGCGCCGATACTTGTTGGGCATTCGATGGGAGGACTGGTGGCGCAGTTGGTGGCAGTGCGGAAAAATCTGGCAGCTCTGGTGATGATCTCTTCCGCGCCACCCGCGGGAGTGCATGGCTGGTCGTGGTCGGTATTGCGAACCTTTGGCCGAAACGTGTTTATCTTTCCCTTATGGAAGCGTTTAACCGAGTTGCGTATACAAAACATACGCTATGGTATTGCCAATACCCAGTCGCCAGAGGTGCAGCAGGACTTATACGAAAAGACGACTTACGAGTCCGGCTTGGCGACATTCCAATTAAGTATGTGGTTCTTATTTCGCCTAGCGCCGACGCGAGTGGTCTATGAGCGTATCACTTGCCCGGTGCTGATGCTGGGCGGAGATGAAGACAAAATTACACCTATTGGTATACAGCGGAAGGTGCATCGACTATTTGCCGGAAAGGCAAAGCTGCTTGAGTTACCTGGGGTATGTCATTGGACGGTAGGGGGGACTGCCTTGCCGGTGGTATATCGACACATCGATAGCTGGCTAAGTGAAATTCGCTGAGCCTGATAATATTGAAGGGCTAGGGCTTGGTCTATGGGAGTAGCCGTGAAGGTAGCAGCATGAGACTTCACTTAGCGCTTATTCATCGCTTGATGGTGGCTTCCTAAGGGTGTTTAATGCTTTTAGCTGGGTATGGGTTTGCCCACCCAAGGCTAAGACCTCAATACAAGAAAAATCACACAGGAAAATACAATGCACGCCACTATGATGGATCGTCCTCTGCTGGTTTCCAGCATCCTCGAACACGCGCTTATTACCCATCCTCAAACCGAGATTATTAGCCGACGCTGCGAAGGTGATATTCATCGTGGCTCGATGGGTGAAAGTGGCGCGCGCGCTAAAAAACTAGCCAATGCTTTGCAGAAGCGAGGTATTGCGGCGGGGGATAGAATCGCGACACTGGCATGGAATAACTATCGTCATTTTGAAGTGTATTTCGGAGTGTCGGGTATGGGGGCGGTGGTGCATACCATTAACCCTAGGTTGTTCCCGGAACAGCTGGTTTACATTATTAATCATGCCAAGGATCGTTGGCTGTTCGTCGATTTGAGCTTTGTGCCTTTGCTCGAAGCGCTGGGAGATAAGATTAGTGGGGTTGAGCGGTTTGTCATCATGGCTGATGAGGCCGCAATGCCAGATACAACGCTGCCTAATGTCGTGTGTTACGAAACCCTGATTGCAGACGAAGATGATACTTACGCATGGCCGGAATTTGATGAACGTGCACCGGCTTTTCTTTGTTATACCTCAGGTACAACGGGTAATCCCAAGGGCGTGATGTACAGTCATCGTTCTACAGTGATGCATGCGATGGCCAGTATCGCGACAGATGCCCTTGGAATTGGTGGCCAAAGCAGTGTGTTGCCGGTCGTCCCGATGTTTCATGTGAATGCATGGGGTACGCCTTTTTCATGTGCGATGGTCGGCGCCAAAATGGTCTTCCCGGGGCCCGGGCTAGACGGCGCATCGTTATGGGAAATGATTCAGGCTGAGCAGCCTGACTTGTTGCTTGGTGTACCGACGGTTTGGCTGATGTTGCTTAATCATATGGATGAAATTGGCCAAACTTTGGATTCAGTCAAGAATGTGGTCGTTGGCGGTTCTGCTGCGCCGCTGTCGATGATTAAGCGCTTTGCAGAAGTACACGACGCTTTTCTGATACATGCCTGGGGGATGACAGAAATGTCACCTATTGGCACGGTTAATAGCTTCACCAAGGCGATGGTTGGGATGCCTTTAGAGCAGCGTTACGCCCTGCAGTTAAAACAGGGGCGGCCGGTGTACGGCGTAGAGATGAAGATTATTGATGATGATGGAAATGAGCTTCCACGCGATGGCAAGGCCTTTGGCCACCTTATGGTGCGTGGCCCCTGGATTGCCTCAAGTTATTACCTCAATGATGATCAAAGCAGTTTTCGCGATGGTTGGTTCGACACCGGTGATGTCGCCACGATAGATCCCGACAATTACTTATGTCTCGTTGACCGTGCAAAAGATGTCATTAAATCGGGAGGTGAGTGGATCTCGTCGATCGATCTGGAAAATGCTGCCATTGGCCACCCGGCTGTTCAGGAGTGCTGCGTGATTGGAGTCGCCCACGAAAAGTGGGATGAAAGGCCGATACTACTGGTGGTTAAGAAGCCGGAGGCCGAGCTTGATGCTGAATCTGTTTTGGCGTTTCTTGCGGATAAAGTGGCTAAGTGGTGGATGCCCGATGAGGTCATATTCGTCGACGACTTACCGCACACTGCAACCGGCAAGCTACTGAAGGTTGAGCTGCGAAAACAGT
>JBFJVR010000282.1:0-4339 GCA_041624095.1 Oleiphilaceae bacterium | reverse complement strand
TTGAACTCCTCAAACGGGTGCATGCAGAGGCTCGTCGTGCCGGTATCGAGCCAGAACTGGTACTTTCGGTTATCCATGTCGAAAGCGCCTTTGACCGTTTTGCCATTTCGCGTGTCGGGGCGCAAGGGCTAATGCAAGTTATGCCCTTCTGGAAAAAAGAGATCGGCCGCCCGGACGACAACCTCACACAAATCGAAACCAACCTGCGTTATGGCTGCACAATTCTCAAACACTATATCGATAAAGAAAAGGGAAACCTGATACGCGCCCTGGGCCGCTACAACGGCAGTTTAGGTAAAACACGTTACCCAGAAAAAGTATTGCGCTTCTGGCAGGACTACTGGTTTGTCAAACACGTTTAGATAAACCCATAAGCCTATGCACACAATTATTGTCGACTTGAACATCAGTAAAGACGAATGGCTGAAAATTTACCGGGGGCAGACTAACCTGGTGCATGCATATAGTCGTGACGGCCGCTCAATTCAGTTCCCCGCCAACATTCTAAGCCGCTATACAACGCACCACGGGGTGCAAGGCAGCTTCGCAATTTCATTTAGCGACGAAGGTAAATTCCAGCATATCGTAAGGCTGTGACACCACTAATTAACGAACGCAAGGCTCCAATTCTTCATCCCATTTAAGAGCCAGCATGGTAAACTTGGCGACTAGAAAAACACGCCGAATTCCAACCTTACTCCCGAGACTTACTCGCAATGAAAAAACATGAACTCATCAGTATCAGCGAGGCCGAATTGGTCAAGCGCCTAAAGGGCATGGACACCACCGAGCTGGAACAACATGCTCGCACGCTGATGCTCGACCTCGGTGAAGATAACTATGGCAAGGTCATGAAATCCGTCATGGGAGCATTGAAGGAGGACCGCGTTGCCTCAGTAAGTGCCTTTGAACACGTCCAACAGCACTTGCAACAAAGCTTGCCGAATCAGGCTTATATGAGCGATATTTACGCACGCCTTGCCGCCATCATCATGATGATCATTTCGAAGAAATTTAGTGATACTGTGGATGGGAAGCGCTAGAAGCTAGAAAAATGATGCGGGGTTTAAGAGCATCCTGCAAGAAAAAACACCGGAAAATACATAACGCCTCCGTCCCCAAATATCACGCCTTAGGCCACGGGACATCTGCGATAAACAGTGCCTCCGTCCCCATTTTGGGGAGACTATCAACGCTGGAAGCATCAACTTAGAGTCAACTCACCAAGGCGTATTTTCCCTGAAACCTCACGCAAGGGTTTCCGTGTTCATCAGGGATAACAACATTTTGCATCATGACAGCTTTACCGCGCTTTCGATAACTCTGCTCGAAATGACCCAGCTCCTCGGGCTCAGGGGGCGCCACTGTAGCAACCAACCGGCCTTTTAATGGGCGAAGATAATCGATCTCACCTTTGGCGACGACAATCTCACCTTCCAGACCCAGCTCCTGCGCTTTAATCCACGTCATCCCCCAGCCTGCCATTACACAGAGGTTGTACAAGCTACCGCCAAAAGCAGTTCCTTTATCATTGATGTTTGCCGCGAGTGGTGCCGAAAGCACGAGGGTGTTCCCATCGTAGAGATCAACCGCAACATCGGCCGCCTTTGCCAAGGGAACATGAGTCAATACAAACTGTTCTAAAGCTTTGGCAGGATTATCCATTGTTTAAGGCCCCTATGCTGCTGGCAAAATATTGTGCGTGATCAGCCTTTTTAACAGGCAAGAAAAAAGGAGGCGCTCGGCCTCCTTTCTATTCTATGAACCGCGACTCAAAGCTCAATATCACTACCCAGCTTAGTCCTGAGAAGTGGCTGCTTTTTCGCCACCAGGATTCTCTAGGCTTCTTCAGCAAGCTCTTTCATGCTTAGCTTGATACGGCCACGATTGTCCACATCTAGTACTTTAACTTTAACCATTTGGCCTTCAGACAGTACATCGGTAACGTTCTCGACACGCTCATTAGAGATCTGTGAAATATGCACCAAGCCATCTTTACCTGGCAGAATATTAACGAATGCACCGAAATCAACAATACGCTCAACCTTACCTTCGTAGATTGCACCGATTTCAGCTTCAGCCGTAATCGAGATAATCTTGTCGATAGCCGCTTTGGCCATTTCGTTGTTTTCAGCATAAACACGAATCGAACCATCGTCTTCAATATCAATCGAAGCACCGGTTTCTTCAGTGATCGAACGGATAGTCGCTCCACCTTTACCGATAACATCACGAATTTTCTCTGGATGAACATTCATAGTGTGCATCGCAGGTGCTTTTTCGGAAATAGCGTCACGAGGCGTATCAATCACTTTGTTCATTTCACCCAGAATATGGATACGCGCATCATGCGCCTGCTGCAAGGCAATTTCCATAATTTCTTCGGTGATACCTTCGATCTTGATATCCATCTGCAGCGCCGTTATACCTTCGTCGGTACCCGCTACTTTAAAGTCCATGTCACCCAAGTGGTCTTCATCACCCAGAATATCGGTTAGTACGGCAAAGCCGTTGTCTTCTTTTACCAAGCCCATTGCGATACCCGCAACCGGTGCTGCAAGAGGAACACCCGCATCCATCAAGGCCAGGGAGCTACCACATACACTCGCCATTGAAGACGAACCATTGGATTCGGTAATTTCAGAAACGATTCGCACTGAATATGGGAAGTCATCTTCCGCAGGCATCAACGATTGCACGCCACGCTTAGCCAGACGACCATGACCTATCTCACGTCGACCTGGCGCGCCCATGCGACCGCACTCACCTACCGAGTATGGAGGGAAGTTATAATGCAGCATGAAGGTTTCTTTGAATTCACCTTCGAGGGCATCGACAATTTGTGCATCACGTGTAGTACCCAGCGTTGTAGTCACGATTGCCTGTGTTTCGCCACGCGTAAACAGCGCTGAACCATGGCAGTTAGGCAACACACCTACTTCTACCTGTATTGGACGAACCGTTTTGGTGTCACGACCATCTATACGCGGCTCTCCTGCAATAATACGGTTACGAACGACGCTTTTCTCCAACTTGCTGAAGTAGGCTTTAACATCTTCTTCAGTCGCAGAATCTTCTGCATCGGTGACCAGCTTTTCAATCGCTTCGTTACGTAGTGCGCTCAACGCTGAGTAACGCTCCATTTTGTCGCTAATTGAGTAAGCTGCGCTGATACCATCTTTGAACGATGCAGCAATTGCTTCGGCCAATTGCGTATTCTGCTCTTCGGCCTGCCAATCCCACGCTTCAGTACCCACTTCTGCAGCAAACTCTTTTACTGCCGTTACCACTGTCTGCATTTCCTGATGCGCAAACAATACCGCACCCAACATTTCATCTTCGGTCAGTTCTTTGGCTTCTGATTCAACCATCAACACGGCATCGGCTGTACCAGCAACAACCATGTTCAACAATGAGTCTTTCAGGTATTCGTGATTCGGATTCAGCACATAGCCTTCTTCATCCGTAAAACCAACGCGCGCTGCACCAATAGGCCCATTAAACGGAATGCCAGAAATTGACAGCGCCGCCGAGGTACCAATCATCGCTGCGATATCAGGGTCTTGGTTCTTGTTCGCAGACATTACCTGACATACAACCTGGACTTCGTTGATAAAGCCGTTAGGGAATAATGGGCGAATAGGTCGGTCGATCAAACGAGAGGTTAGCGTCTCTTTTTCAGAAGGACGGTTTTCACGTTTGATATAACCGCCGGGGATCTTACCAATAGAGTACTGTCGCTCTTGGTAATGAACAGAAAGCGGGAAAAAGTCCTGACCGGGCTTTGCTTGCTTAGCCGCAGTCACAGCAACTAATACTACCGTATCGTCTACCGTTACCAGTACTGAGCCTGCTGCTTGTCTCGCCACTCGACCTGTTTCGATTGTGACTGTTGAATTACCATATTTAAATTGTTTAGTTACCGGATTCACATCGGCTCCTTTTAGTTTAATCAATACACTTCCAGCGACTGTGACAACTCTACGGCGAAAGCTTTACGGCTGAGCATTCTTGCGGCCTTGCCGGCTCACTCAAAAACGCTCAGCCATAAAACTTTACTGTAAGATCACAATTATCTGGACTCAATTTGAACACCTTAATTAAGGCGCTCGGTTCTTTAATTTGCGTTCAAACTACAAGTACATGCTTTTAAAACGCAAAAAAGTATCGGGTCATTCAATGATGAACAACACGATACTTTTCTTACTTACACGCGCTGCTTGCACAGCGCTGTAATAGTTTGCTTGTAACAGCAATGGCTTACCAAACCGTTTATCGGCGTAGACCCAAGCGAGCAATCAATTCAAGATAACGTCCGCCATCTTTCTTCTTCAGGTAG
>JBFJVR010000281.1:0-4341 GCA_041624095.1 Oleiphilaceae bacterium | reverse complement strand
CTAACGCGCTCTAGTCGAACCCATCGAGGCTTCTCACCCTCCCTTTTTGGAGGCTTTGATTAGTATTCGGGGGGATGATTAACACTATGCGACTGAGGAATTGGCGGTGATCGTGATAACTCGCTGCTCCGCACCTCGCCCTGCGGGCCGTCGACGTAAAAGCACGCCGACGTTCTTTCGCGCTAACGCGCTCTAGTCGAACCCATCGAGGCTTCTCACCCTCCCTTTTTGGAGGCTTTGATTAGTATTCGGGGGGATGATTAACACTATGCGACTGAGGAATTGGCGGTGAGGGAGGGATTCGAACCCTCGAACGGTTTAACCCGTTACACACTTTCCAGGCGTGCTCCTTCAGCCTCTCGGACACCTCACCTTTCAACAGCACCATAAAGATACGGCTTATTTGAGGGGCGCTACTGTAAACGAGTGAAGTTGGGTTTGCAATACAATTCTGGATGGCTTACTTAGCCCGGTAAATAATCCCCGGCTTACATTGGACCATCTCATATTTATCGCTCAAACCGTTCAAGGACTCAGATGCTCCAAGGATTAAATAACCCCCCGGGTTAAGTACTTGATGCATTCGGGTAAGAATATCTTTCTTAAGATCAGAGGAAAAATAAATCAGCACATTACGGCAAAAAACCACGTCAAACTTCCCCCCTAACTTGCCATAATTCTCGAGCAAGTTAAGCGTCCTGAAGTCCACCATATTTCGAAACTGGGGTTTGATAGTCCAGCGTTTGTTGTCAACAGATTGAAAATGGCGATTTAGGCGCTCAGGAGACATACCCCGCCCTAAAGCGAGCATCTCGTAAACACCTGACTTTGCAGTAGACAACACCGATGTAGAAATATCGGTAGCGACTATTTTGACACCCGCGTTTAGTTTCCCTGGGTTCTGCTGCTTGTACTCTTCTGCTGTAATCGCGATCGAGTATGGCTCCTGACCCGTAGAACAGGCAGCCGACCAAACCCTTAAAGGCGAACCTGATGATGCTGATGGTGCGCCCCTAAAAATAATATCTTTCAAGATGCGGAATGGGTGCGCATCGCGAAACCAAAGCGTCTCATTAGTGGTCATCGCGTCAACGACTTCCTCTTTGAGCCCGCCTGAAGCTTGGCCTTTCAAGGCTTTAACCAAACCGCCCAGACCATTAAAGCCTTGCTTATCTATCAAAAACCTAAGACGACTATTGACCAGATATTCTTTGTTTTCGCCGAGCAAAATACCGCAGGCGTTCTGAAGAAAGCCCCGAAAGTCGTCGTAATCACCCTTATCATTTTTTATTTGCATGAAAACCGTCTTAAAAACTTAAGCTCCAGAGGAGAGCCTATCGATTATTTCCATCACTTTTTCAGCGAGCTCATCGGGACTAAACTTGGCCATAAAATCATTAGCGCCTACTTTTTCAACCATGGCCTTATTGAACACACCACTCAAGGAGGTGTGCAACATAATATACAAACCTTCTAATCTCGGGTCAGCCTTGCAATTGGTGGTGAGCGTATAGCCATCCATTTCGGGCATTTCGACGTCCGAAATCATCATCGAAATCTCGTCTTGTATATTAACGCCAGAGTCGGCCAACTCTCGTAAATATTTAAGGGCTTGCATCCCGTCATTTTTAGTAACGACGTTCAGCCCAATTGCTTGCAGGCAGTTTTGTATCTGCTTACGGGCAACCACGGAATCGTCCACTACCAGAATTGTTTTCGGTGCTTCCGCATTTTTTTCGGAGGCCTGTTCTACCAGCCTTTCATTAAGCGACTCTTCTATCGGAGCGACTTCGGCCAGTATTTTCTCAACATCTATAATTTCTACTAAACGATTATCCAGCCTTGTTACTGCTGTGAGGTAATTTTCTCGCCCTGCACCTTTTGGTGGTGGGTGAATTTCCTCCCAATTGAGGTTCACAATGCGCTCTACGCCACCAACCAGAAAGCCCTGCGTCTTGCGGTTGTATTCGGTAATAATCACAAAACTATTCGGTATCGACTCTTCCGGAATTGCTCGCTGGCCAGTCGCCATCCCCATATCCATAATAGGAATCGTACCCCCACGTATGTGGGCAACACCTCTTACAACAGGATGACGCTGTGGAATCATGGTTAGCTTCGGGCACTGCAGCACCTCTTTAACCTTAAACACGTTAATCCCGTAGATCTGGTCGCTTTGTAGCTTGAATAGCAACAGCTCTAGCCTATTTTGACCAACCAGCTGGGTTCGCTGATTGACACTATCCAGAATACCTGCCATTTCTTGTTCCTCTAGTCACTGCTTTATCGGCACAGCTATTGCTTTACTTTGGTAAGCAACTACCTCGCCTCCCCGAAGGCTTTTATCTATCAGAGCGGTCATAGATATCAGCATGCGAGTCGTTTAACTTTACTTTCAATAGCATAGGACAAAAAATGAAAATTAATAGGCTAATATTGGTCGTATTAATCCTTTTTTCGTCGAGCGTCAGTGCTTCGTCAACGACAAACGTCGACTTACAGCAACAACTACTGGCATTTCTTGCGCTACACCAAACTACACTAGCGGAAAAAGGCCTCCGCTCTGAATTCTCGATCGGCAACATCGATCCCCGTTTACGTATGCGCGAGTGTTCGCAAACCGTAGACTTAAGCTTCAATCGAGACCCAATGGAACAATCACTTGTGACTGTGCTCGCTGACTGTTCTGACAGCGACAACAACTGGAAAATGTACCTGAATGCCGAGTTCAAAGTCTTCGCCAAGGTAGCAAAGTCCGTCCTTGCGATACCCCGCGGGACCCGCCTGGACGAAAGCATGCTCACGCTTGAAGAAACGCAGATCAACAAAGGCCGCTACTCAAGTTATCGAACGCTGGCCGATATAACTGGTATGCTCGCAAAACGCACGATACGTGCTGGTAGCACTATCAGCCCGAATCAACTGGAAGCTCCAAAACTGATTGAGCGCGGTGACCATGTTGTAATTATTGCGCGCTCCGAGTTTATGAACATAAAAACTCAGGGAACCGCGCTTTCTGGCGGGGTTTTAGGGCAACAAATCTCGATCAGAAACAATAAATCTGAACGCGTAATAAAAGCGCAAGTGATTGATAAAGGTAGAGTATCTATCACACTTTAAGGGAACACATACTTTTTAGCTTAAAATTGTTAGAATTTACGCTAAAGTTTTTCTTTGCACTGCCGCTAAACAAGCTAATAGCACGAAAGGATGATGCACATGAGTATCGACATCAACAATTTAAACGCAGGCAGGCCCGACGCACCTAAACGGCAGGACGGCAAGCAAGCTGTTGCTGAAGCAAAAGCAACAAGCACGCAGGATACTGGCAAAACACAGCGAGAAAGCTCAACAAACGACAATGTTAGCTTAAGCTCAACAGCGAGAAACCTGGCGCAAATTGAAAGTGAATTGAAATCACTGCCTGAAGTGGATCAGGCAAGAGTGGATGAAATCAAAGCACGCATCGACAATGGGAGCTACAGCGTAGATGCGGATAGTCTGGCTCAAAAATTGCTTGATATGGAGTAAGTAAACTCTCATATCAAGCGAGGCCCGAGCTAATGTCTCAATTTATTTCTGAACTGAAAGCCACACTGCACCAAGACATCTCTAATCTGGACACCCTGTCCGAACTGCTCAACGAAGAAAAAGCACAACTGCGTGTGCGCAACAGCAAAGCCATTGACGCCATATCTAAACGCAAAACCGAGCTCGTCAAACAAATAGAAGTGAGCGCCAAGCATAAAGCAAAACTGTTTTCCGCGTCTGGCCTTGGCATTAGGCCCGGCCAGGTCACTGGCGCCATTCATGCGCTGGGCGACGAAGAACTAAGCTCGCTATGGCGCACTTCAAGAGAAAAACTTGAATCCTGCAAAGAGATGAATCATATCAACGGAACGGTAATATCTCGCTCCCTACAACGTACGCAAAAACTGATGTCGATCATACGCGGCCAAGGAAAGTCACCCAACCTTTACGGACAATCCGGGAAGGAACAACGCTTTGGCTCAGGGCAACAGCTCGGTAAAGCCTAAGTCAGCAACAACCAAGAACGGCCCTTAAGCATCAGCTTCAAACCAGTAAGCGAACACTTAAAGGCCGCATTCAAAGCAAAAGATATTGGCCAACCTAGCCTTTCTGGCGCTGGCGCTCTTTTTCGATCAGTTTCCGCTTTTTATTGTTTTGAATTATTTCGTTCATATCCGAACCAATATGAACATGCCCTCGTCGCTTTGCCAGCTCAATTTGTCGCTCTCGCTCCTCGAAACGACGCAACTGCTCTTCACTGTGGCGACCCACACATTGAGGACAACTAACACCTTTTCGATAATCCGGGCT
>JBFJVR010000280.1:0-4342 GCA_041624095.1 Oleiphilaceae bacterium | reverse complement strand
ATCCACCCTGGCGACCCAGCAGATAAAGATCTTTACGATCTACCTGCAGAAGAAGCAGCAGAGATCCCAACTGTAGCAGCTACATTTGAAGAAGCGCTGAATGCACTTGAAGAAAACCACGAGTTCTTGACTCGCGGCGGTGTATTTACCGAAGACATGATCAAAGGTTATCTTGAACTGAAACGTCAAGAAGTTGAAACCTTGAACATGACGACTCACCCTGTTGAGTTCCAAATGTACTACTCACTTTAAAGGTGATTAAGCGTTCTTTTCGCTAACGATTAGAACGCTCTCTGGCTTCTGCCAGAAATCGAAAGCCCGCTTCTGCGGGCTTTTTTGCTTTCTTGTGCTGCCTATTTCAAGCGCATTTCAAAACATGTCACAAAGCGCTAACATTTCGCCACCCTGAGTTACTTGTTCACAACATTTTTACGCGCTAAAGGCTTACCAAATTTGCTAAATACCCTTATAGTTTAAAGCATGGATTCTTTATGTCTGGAGACACTACATGCCGTCAAAGGCAGATAACACTAAGGCCCCTCAAATTGACGTTTCCGCTTCGGATATACCCGGCATTGACGTTACACAGGGCGCAGTAAATATTATTGAACCAGGCATTAGTGATCAAAAAGCTGCTATTGAGACTGCAGAACTAAAGAGTGTTCCGCAAAACGGCAGCGCAGCCGAGCCAAGCAGCAACACGCCAACAATAGAAAACCTTTCAGTCGAAGAACAGGTCGCGCAACTACAAGCCAGCCTCCTTAATGATGAAGACTTTGACCTGAATCAGCTAGAAGCACCCGCTGCAGGGCAGAACGATGCGTCTATTGGCCCACTATCAGAGAGCCTTGCAGACTTAGGCAAGCTGCACGTCGAACCCGGTTTTTCGAATTCAAATACTAGCCCCGATACATCAGTTCCTGGGGCACCTACACCGCTGACAAGCCCGCTCACAGATAGTAACAACACACTAAGTACAATGCAGGAAAACACCCTGCTCGCCAGCGAAACCCTTCGCGAAAGTAACGCTAATCAAAGCGTTATACATCGCAGCGTTACCGAAGATTTTCAAATCAGCATTTCAGGAAAGCTCGACGCCGTGCTTGGCGCTTCGGGAGGAAGCATCGAAACAGGAAGCGGGCGACTCGACTACAACAGCGACGGCACCTGGCAATACCAGCTAAACAATCAGCTTCAAAGTGTACAGCAGCTGGGTGCTGGCGACGTATTACAAGAAACAGTCACACTCGTCGCGCAGGATGGTGGCAGGCATCAGGTCGAAATCACCATCAACGGCACCAATGATCGCCCTATTGTCAGTGGCGATAAACGCGCCTCGATTGAGGAAGCAGGCGATCAGCTGAGCCCCGATACCGAGCTGACCGCCAAAGGCACGCTACTGGCCGAAGACATTGATGCAGGCGAATCTCGTTTTAAAGTCGAATTTGGCATAGAGACCAGTTATGGCAGTGCAAATATCGATGGCCAGGGTAACTGGACCTATACCTTGGACAACCAGCTGCAGGCGGTAAAATCTCTGGGCGAAGGACAACAACTAAGCGACACTTTTATAACCAACACACTCGATGGTACAGCGATACTGGTCAAAATAAATATTATCGGAGCCAACAACAGCCCCCAAATTGACTACAGTAGCAGCGAGTATAAGCTAGCTGAGCACCAGAACGTTTATCAGATAGAACTCGCAAACGAAACCTCGATCCACGGCAAGCTAGGCATTCAAGATACCGATTTTGGTGAGTCAGCCTTCCAAGCAGCCGAAGGCGCAGCCAGTGAATTCGGGCTTGGTTATTTTTCGCTAGATAGCGAGGGAAACTGGCATTACGAACTCGACACCGGTCACAGTAAAATACAAAACCTGGGCGAAGGTTTAGTCACACTAGACCTGTTTCGCTTTAAGTCGCTAGACGGCACCGAGGCCGAACTCGTGGTAAAAATAATTGGCAGTGACAACCCGGTATTCAACAAAGCAGATACGCCCCTAATCGATATCAGCAATGACGACGCCATACTCGCTGCAAGCGAAACTGGCGAGCAACACGCAGAACCCGACCTATATGTGTGGCAGCCGGATACAGCCAACCACGAAGAAGCCATCAGCGGTTTTTCTCCCGGTGAGGGCGGCGATACACTACATTTCAGTGAGCTGCTAAGCACAGAGCATACGACGAATGACCTCGATGCGTTTTTACACTTTAGCTATGATGGCGAGAACACCACCATTGAGATAAGACCGGAATCATCACTTGCCGGTGAGCCCCATCTTTTGGTTATGAATAATCTCGACCTGACGAGCTTCGGGAATTCAGACCTTGAAATCATTAATCAATTGATCAGTAACGGCAACCTGGATATAGAAGGCATCGCATAAACCAGATGCAACTTTCGCCTCGGATACGATACCAGTCAGGAAAAATACTCAGATCGTATCGTCTTCCGACAAAATAGATGCTTGCACATCATCCAGCTTTGAGCGCAACTTTTCACGCGCCAGCAACTTTGACTGTACAGCATCCGGTAAGTCAGTAAATAAAATCAGATTCTTGGCGATCAATGCCTGTACCAAATCTTCCGCCACCCTTGCAACTTCGGCATCCGAATCCGCCAAGGCCAGTTGCACCATCTCGGCATCGGCTCCAGACTCGATAAAACCAAGCACCTCTGGGTGGCTCGCTGGCAAATATTCTGCTGCTGCACCTTGGGCAGAGCGTGACAAAGAAACGATACGACCTTCGGCATTACGAGACACATACGGCATACAGTACCCCCATTAACGAGCAGACATACGCTACTCTGGATTCATATCTAGCTGTGCAACCTTCACCAATGCCGAAGGCAATGACACATCCATTACTTCTAAAAGATTTCCCTGCAACACCAGAATTTCGAACTTGGCCAGATACAAGTCCTTCCTCGCTCCCACCAGCTGGGTTTGTGCATTAAGCAGTTCGTTTTCTGCATCAAGTACATCAATCAGGCTACGCGCACCAATATTGAACTGCTTTCGGTAGGCCTCGCGTGTTTGTTCCGCCGCCTCTTTATAGTCCCTTAAGTAGGCCGCCCGAGCGGCACTAGACTGATAGCCATGCCATGCTTCACGAGCCTGACGCTGCAAACTTCTCAGCACCGCGTCATAGCTATAATCCGCACGTTCACTCAAGGCCAGCGCTTTTCGCTTTTCGGCACGATGAGCACCGCCTTTAAACAAGTCGTACTGCACACGAAACATGAAAAACGCATCACGATTACTGCCCTGCACACCATCGAGGTTGTCATTCCAGCTAGCACCGGATTCGAAGTAAAGCTCGGGGTAGTTAACACTCTCAGCCGCTTTGAAATCGTGCTTCGCAACCTGCCGCCTAGCCATACTCGCCAACAACAGCGGATTATTCTGCTTTACCCTCGCCAGCAGTGCAGCTAAGGAATCAGGCAAGGGCTGCAAACCATCCTCAAAATACAGTTCTTCACCAGCATCCCTACCAACTACTTCGAGATAGCGCGCATTGGCACCCAGTACCCTGTTCTTCGCCGCCTCAACATTGGCAAATGCCAGCGCCAAACGTGCTTTCACCTGACTCACCTTGGCCCGGTCATCCTTCCCGGAGCGCGCACGAGAGGTGATATCCTCAGCAATATTCTGATGCGCGCGCAGGTTTTCCATATTGAAGTGATACGAGCGATTGGCCTTCGCCAACTCCAAGTGCGCTTCAAGGGCATTGTGCGCAACCTGATTCATTGCGTCCTGCAACTCATAGCGTCTAACTTGTTGGGCCTGCAAGGCTCCCTCTCGCTGAAAATGCGTTTCAAAGCCATCGAAAAGCATTTGCCGTAAAAGAATACCGGACTCACGACGCTCCATTTCCTCGGAGCCCCCGCCTTGCTGAGCTCGGGTCGAAACGTTATTGCTGTCTTCTCTGCCGATGCCTGCCGTCACACTTAAGGAGGGCAAAAAACCGGACTCCACAATATTAAGTTCGTGCGCTTGGACTCGCGCGTCCAGATAACTGGCCTGTATATCCGGATTGGCAGAAACTGCAAAACTGACTGAGTCTGCAAGACCACGCACCTCTGCTGATGCACTAACAGTGAGCAGCCAAAGCGCGGCAATGCGCGACAAGGAATTCATCAATACTACCCCTAAAACTGACACGAAGTTTGGCTGTGCGACTACCCGCCAGCAGGCAAACATTATTTTTATCGTTCTGTGAGGGCTACCTGTTGCGCTTTGTATATTGGCTTCAACACATAATCCAGAACGGTTCTTTTACCCGTCAGTATATCTACTTGAGCGACCATACCGGGAATAATCGGTAGCGCCTGT
>JBFJVR010000279.1:0-4344 GCA_041624095.1 Oleiphilaceae bacterium | reverse complement strand
TTTCCTGTCTCGCGACCAATCTCTCGCTCACCGAATTCTCTCAGCGACCGCAGAGCACTGTCCTTTTCAACAATTAAGCAAGCTTCAAACGACGGTATCGGTTAATTCATTCCGGACCGCGATGCAGCTTTGCCTCAGGCGACAGAGGCGCCCTCATTTATTGAGCCTTTACACACCAGCTTTGACTAATAAATCTTAAAACTGTATAGCAACAGCCACTTACTGCTCGACGAAGCCACACTCACTCACTCACACTTTAAGATATAGATACTGACGCTTGGCAAACTTCACGCCGAGTCCAAAAGTGATAGAAGATAATCACCATAGCCACTCTTACCTAAAGCGTGTCCCGCACGCTCAATTTCTTCGCGACTCAACCAGCCCCGGAAGAAGCCTATCTCTTCTAAGCAGGCAATTTTATAGCCTTGGCGCGACTCAATGGTTTCAACAAAATGCGCAGCGGCGAGGAGACTATCGTGGGTACCGGTATCGAGCCAGGCAAAGCCTCGACCCAGCACCTCAACACGCAATTCGCCGCGTTCCAAATAAGCATTATTAATACAGGTAATCTCTAACTCCCCGCGCTCCGAAGGAGTCACCTGCTTGGCAATATCGACAACTTGATTGTCATAAAAATACAGACCAGTGACAGCGAAGTGACTTTTTGGTTTTTGTGGTTTTTCCTCAATCGATAAGGCCCGCCGCTTTTCGTCAAACTCGACTACGCCAAAGCGTTGTGGATCTTTCACCTGATAGCCAAAAACCGTGGCGCCAGTTTGCTGCCGAGCCGCCGCCTCCAGCATGGGGCGAAAACCCTGCCCATAAAATATATTGTCGCCAAGTACCAAGCAAACACCGTCGTTACCAATAAATTTCTCACCAATCACAAAGGCTTGCGCCAAGCCTTCCGGCCTTTCCTGCACGGCATAACTTAAGCGAACACCAAACTCACTACCATCACCAAGCAAGCGCTGAAACGATGTCTGTTCTTCGGGTGTAGTAATGATCAATATCTCCCGAATGCCGGCCAGCATTAGCACCGACAACGGGTAATAAATCATCGGCTTGTCATAAACCGGTAACAACTGCTTGGACACACCCTTAGTAATTGGGTGCAGGCGCGTACCACTGCCCCCCGCCAATACGATCCCTTTCACGGCTTTGCCCCCGCAGCAACGCCAAGACGCTGTCGTTGGTAGCTGCCATCCTGGACACGCTGACACCACTTCGCATTATCCAAGTACCAATCCACGGTCTTTTCTATGCCGCTTTCAAAACTTTCTTCGGGCACCCAGCCGAGTTCTCGTTCAATCTTCGTTGCATCTACCGCATAGCGCTTATCGTGCCCTGGGCGGTCCGTTACAAAGCAAATAAGCTCTCGATAACTAGTAATTCCAGCTGGATGCTGTGGCCTCTTCATATCAAGCAAATCGCAGATATGCTCCACAACTTCAAGGTTGGTTTTTTCATTATGCCCACCAATATTGTAGGTTTCACCCACACTCCCTTTAGCTAGCACCTTCACGAGAGCCCTCGCATGATCCTCGACAAACAGCCAATCGCGGATTTGGTCGCCTTTGCCATAGATTGGCAGTTCCTTGCCTTCCAACGCATTAAGGATGACTAGCGGTATCAGTTTTTCTGGAAAATGGTAGGGGCCGTAATTGTTTGAGCAATTCGTCAGCAATATGGGCAGGCCATAGGTACGCCCCCAGGCACGCACCAGATGATCCGAGCTGGCCTTACTTGCCGAGTAAGGAGAGCTCGGCGCATAGGGCGTTTGCTCAGTAAACATCTCTTCAGGGTTGTCTAAATCGCCATAGACCTCATCAGTTGAAATATGATGAAAGCGAAAATTATCGCGGCGCGATTGGGCTAAGCCAGACCAGTAGGCCCGCGCTGCCTCAAGCAGCTGATAGGTACCGACAATATTGGTTTCGATAAACGCCGCAGGACCATCGATTGAGCGATCAACATGACTTTCTGCCGCCAAATGCATTACCGCATCTGGCTGCTGCCGCGCAAACACACTCGCCAAAGCTTGCGAGTCACAAATATCCAGCTGTTCAAACTGGTAACGGCTGTTCGACTCAACAACTGACAGAGACTCTAAGTTTCCGGCATAAGTCAACTTGTCGACATTCACCACAGAGTGCTCTGTATTCGTCAGTAAATGACGTACCACTGCTGAGCCAATAAACCCAGCCCCACCAGTGACTAATATATTCATAATCATTTCTCGTTTGCGGGCAACGACCTCCAATATACGGAACTGGCACCAACTCGCACGGACTGCAACGACCTCGCACCAACGCATCAATTATGCAAACAAACCCGTATGAAAGGCGGCTTACCAAAACACATTATAATTAATACTGCCAAACCGCCCCTATCACATAGACAACCTGCATGCATTGACCAACGTAGGCAATTGCGCCATAAACACCGGCACCATCAGGGGCTAGAAGAAATAAAGAGCCGCGCTTCAGCTTGACAACAAACCACTACTGTTTGGGTGCCACCTTAGGCAACTGCACCCCAAAATTGTCCAACAAACCTCGGTAGAACGCCACCGTCGCTTTAGCTACCGTATCCGGCGCGCAGTATGACAGTGTTTCAGCACACGACATGTCCTTCTGCTGCTTCCTTGCTTCCAACCACTTGCAGGCATGGGTTAGTTTTACGGCGTCTAAAGGGGCTTCGTAAAGATATACCCAATCCGACCCAAATTCTTGAGCGAGAGCTGAGAAGCTACCAATTTTTGGGGCGATCACCGGTTTATTTAGTGACAGAGCAAGCATTGCAGTACCGGAATTTAAAATTGCCGTATAAGGCAAAATCACACCATCAGCCAAGCTGAAGAAGGCCCCCACCTGCGCCGTGGGAATCCGCCCTTGCTCGACAATAAAACTCGTTGAACTTTGAGCTGCAGCAATCCCCTTTTGCGTAACAGGGTCGTCGTTTGCGCTGCCAGCCACAATCACACTGACCTTATCAAGCCCGGCCTCTCGCTTGGCTTCTACTAGCTCCCAAAGCCCCTTGTGCTCACTGATTTTACCGAACATCAGCAATGCAGTGTCATCTTCAGCGAGGCCTAAAGACTCTCGGCAAATTGTCTTGTCAGACTGCAAGCGATAGTAGTCCCCAAAATGAATATGGGGCGTCACCACACTCGGAATACCCTTAGCAGCAGGATAAACACCATAGAATAGCTCACGACTTTCATTTGACAGGAAAACTAGCCCATCCACTAAAGCGATAAATTTCTCAAAAAGTTTCGCAGCCAAAACAGGATGCCGCAGCTTATGAGGCCTTAAGTTGTGAACAGTCCATACAACTTTACCGCCTCTGCGCTGCAACTTTTTAATCGCTGACCGCAGACGCCAGCTTCGCCAAATCATGCGCCACTTGCGCTTATCGGCCACGACCTTGTCAGGCCAGTGCAAGTGCAAAATTTGCTCACCAGACATCCTCATACCTCGGTGATCAAACTCACTGACCTCGGCCAACCCTGCCATAGCTTCGTAAAGGAGGTAGTTGTACGGGTTATTCTTGCGGTTTTTGTTCTTGGGCCATGCCGCAACCCGGATTTTTTCTGAGCACATAGGTAGGCTATTCTAGAGTTTTCCGCTTGTCATTTCCCGAGAGTTTGGAAAAGCCAAACCTCGCTTGGGCAGTTTATTCGGTATCAGCCCACTTGACCATGTAAACTAACGGCGACAAAAAGCCTGCACAACCGTCACCTTGACCGCTAGCTAGGCTGCTGATGCAACAATGTATGGAGAATTTCGGTGGGTGGTATATTAGATACTTGGGTTGCACGAGAAGAGAAGAAAGCACTTTTCTGGTGGACGCCCAAGCGCGGCATCAATATGGGCGACGAATTATCCCACTTCGTCGTCTCCTCGACCCTAGCTCTAAAAGGGAAAACACTGCTTTCGAAACGCGCTGGCAATGGACGTTTATTAGCTATCGGGTCAATCATCCACTTTAGTCAGCCGGGGGATACCGTCTGGGGAAGTGGAATAAACGGAAAGCGGCCACATAATGAGCTAGACGTTAGCAATGTAACGTTCGCAGCCGTTCGCGGGCCGCTGACTAGAAAAATACTCCAGAGTAAGGGGAAAAATGTGCCAGAGGTTTATGGTGACCCTGGACTCTTAACCCCACTTTTCATGGCGAAAGATGCTTTTACACCACCTGATAATCACGACTTCCTGGTGGTGCCACACCTAAACGAAGACTTAAATAAATACCAAGAGCACGCCGACAAACTGTTGCTCCCCAGCCTATCCCCAGGCGAATTTATTGGCAACATGCTCGGCGCAAAGCTAGTAATCTCAA
>JBFJVR010000278.1:0-4347 GCA_041624095.1 Oleiphilaceae bacterium | reverse complement strand
TTCGTTCAGTCCGCCAAACGCCATTGTTTAGCGAGAATTAATGTATCTAATCAGAGTGAAGCATGATCAGTGCCAGTTCAGGTTATTATGTGTTTTTGTGTTTATATCGCTGTATTCATTAGCTTTTTCTGTAATGACCAAGAAGATAGCCAGGCTGCCTATCCCTTTTTGTGCGCGTAGAATTCTGTGGTGCCTTAATTCGGTGCGGCAAACGGCGTTAAATTAACGATGACTGCTAGCCGACCTGATTTTGGAGCATGCTATAATCCCGCCGCGCATTTATTTATCTGATAATTAAGTTTTAAAGCCAATACCTTATGAATTATTTTCCTATCGAATACGTAGAGCCGGTCTTTAGGCCTCCCTCAGAAGCTAAATCTCTCATACTCCAAGTCAGCAATGGCTGCTCCTATAACCGTTGTAGCTTTTGTGAGATGTACACTGCTCCTCAGAAGAAGTTCAAGCCAAAAGCGATTGATGAGGTGGAGAAAGAACTGGCTGCCGTTGCGGCTAAAATGCCGGGAGTACGCAGGTTCTTCCTTGCTGATGGAGATGCTATGACACTCTCTATCCGCCGGCTGAAGGAGATTCTCGAAAAAATTAACCAGTACTTTCCAAACCTTGAGCGAGTCACTGCTTATTGTTTGCCGAGAAACCTGAAGAAAAAGTCAGTGGAGGAGTTGGCTGAACTGAGAGCGCTTGGACTTACCATGGTCTATGTTGGGTGCGAATCCGGCGATGACAAAGTCCTTGAGTGTGTCCAAAAAGGCGAAACCTTTGAAACCTCAAAAGATGCACTTCTCAAACTTAAAGCGGCCGGAATTAAAACCTCTGTGATGATTCTTAATGGCTTGGGTGGTAGGAAGTTCTCAGAGCAACATGCGATCAATAGCGCCAAGCTGATGAACGAAACTCAGCCTGAGTTCGTTTCTACACTTGTCGTGTCTTTCCCAATGGGTGATGAAAGATTTCGATCTGGATTTGATGGCGACTACGAGCCTCTTTCGCAGCAAGAATTATTCAAAGAGATTCATACTTTGGTTTCAACCTTCGAACTCGAGAATACTGTGTTTAGATCGGATCACGCATCTAATTACTTGGTACTGAAGGGTAATCTGGGCGCGGATAAAGACGCTTTGTTGGCTAAAATTGACTTGGCACTGAATCAGCCGGGGGCGATCCCTCTGCGGCAGGAGTGGCAACGAGGCTTATAGTGCCCGTGGCTTTTCATAGCCCTGTTATGCCTCACCAACAGCGTTGTTGTTAACCAACACGAAGGAGCTTATACGTGAGCAAACATATTGAACTACCTAATTTCGCCGACGAGGTTCGCAAGTTAGTAGGGGAGGAGCGTGCCTTACCGCCAGTTGAAAACTGGCACCCGCAGCGTGTTGGCGAAGTGGATATTCGTATTGCCAAAGATGGTGTATGGCATTATCAAGATGAGCCGATGCAGCGAGAGTCCATGGTGCGTTTATTTGCCAGCATCTTGCGTCGTGATGGCGAGGAGTACTATCTGGTAACGCCTGCCGAAAAAATGAAGATCACCGTAGATGACGTTCCGTTTGTTGTACGCATAATGGATGTTGAAGGTGAGGGCGAGGCGCAAAAGCTCCATTTTTCGACAAATGTAGGCGACAGCTTTACCCTGTCGGAAAAACATCCCTTGCGCGTGGTTTTAAATGACAGAGGAGAGCCTTCACCTTACGTCACAGTTAGGCGGAATCTTGAGGCCTTGTTGCTTCGTCCGGTTTATTACGAGTTGGCGGAGCTGGCCCTTGCCTCCGAGGCAGACGCTGATGTCTTGGGTGTGTGGAGTTCAGGGAAGTTTTTTGCTTTGGCTTGAAGTGCAGCTTGCGCGCGCTTAAGAGGAAGTAAAAAGCCGGTAACTCAAAAGAGTTACCGGCTTTTTTGGTTTTTCGGCGCTCCCCCCTAAATGTCACTCCTGCTTAGGTTTCGGTGTGACGAATTTTAGGGTTTGGCCACGGGATTTGCTTTACGCTTCAAGCGTCTGGCATCTCCGGTCTAGCGCCTGACGCCTACATGTTCGGATAGTTAGGACCGCCACCACCTTCCGGTGTCACCCAAGTGATGTTTTGGGCTGGGTCTTTAATATCACAGGTTTTACAGTGCACACAGTTCTGCGCATTGATTTGAAAGCGCTTGCTGCCGTCAGTTTCGTTCTCGACCACCTCATACACGCCGGCAGGGCAATAACGCTGCGCTGGTTCGTCGTACATTGGCAGGTTTTTGTCGATCGGTATGCTTGAGTCCTTGAGTACCAAGTGACATTTCTGGTCTTCTTCGTGGTTTGTATTCGACAGGAATACCGAAGACAAGCGGTCGAAGGTGATCGAGTTGTCCGGTTTCGGGTAGTTAATTTTCTTACACTCTGCCGCAGGTTTCAGCGCTGCATAATCATGCGTTTTATCGCTAAAGCTAAACGGAAGTTTTCCACCAAAAATATTCTGATCAATAAAGGTGTAGGCAGCGCCCAGATAAGTGCCGAATTTGTGCATAACACCAACGAAGTTGCGTACATTATATAGCTCGTCGTACAGCCAGCTCTTCTTGAAGATTTCGTCGAAGTTGGTGGCCTCTTCGCCCGTTGCACCTGCGTCCAGTTTTTCAGCAATTGCTTCAGCGGCTAATAGGCCGCTTTTCATCGCGGTGTGGGAGCCTTTGATCTTCAGAGGGTTCATGGTACCGGCATCACAACCGATAATCATTCCGCCAGGGAAGGTCATTTTGGGTAGCGCGCTAATGCCACCCTTAATCAAAGCTCGGGCCCCGTAACTTACGCGTTTTCCACCTTCAAGTACGTCTTTTAATACCGGGTTGAGTTTGCAACGCTGCATTTCCTCAAAAGGACTAAGGTGCGGGTTGCTGTAGCTCAAATCGGTTATCAGACCCAGTACGACTTGGTTGTTTTCAATATGGTAAAGGAACCAGCCGCCGGTAGAGCTAGACTCGCTGAGGGGCCAGCCCAAGCCGTGCATAACGGTGCCTTGACGGTGTTTGGCTGGGTCTACATCCCAAAGCTCTTTAATGCCGATGCCGTAATGCTGGGGGTCTTTCCCATCATCGAGATTAAAGTGTGAGATCAGCTCTTTGCCCAAGTGTCCGCGGCAGCCTTCTGCAAACAAGGTGTACTTGGCGTGGAGTTCCATGCCTGGCATGTAGCTGTCTTTGGGTTTGCCATCAATGCCAACGCCCATGTCGCCCGTGGCAACACCTTTAACGCGTCCATCTTCGTGGTAAAGAATTTCGGCTGCAGCAAACCCGGGATAAACCTCTACGCCCAAAGCTTCAGCCTGCTCACCCATCCAGCGGCAGACATTACCCAGCGATACGATGTAGTTGCCATCGTTATGGGTGGGTTTGGGGATAAACGCGTTGGGAAGTTTTACCGATTTTTCCTGACCCGTGAGGAAGTAGAATTCATCGCCCGTAACAGGGGTGTTGAGTGGGGCTCCCATTTCTTTCCAGTTAGGGAACAGTTCGTTTAAGGCAGTAGGTTCAAGCACGGCACCTGAAAGAATGTGCGCGCCGACTTCGGAGCCTTTTTCGACTACGCATACACTGATTTCCTTGCCACTTTCTTCTGCCAGTTGGCGTAAACGGCAAGCAGCGGATAATCCAGCAGGGCCAGCGCCGACAACAAGTACGTCAAACTCCATCGATTCACGTTCCACTATAGGTCTCCTCATAGAATGACTTTTACAGTATGTCAGGCGGTTACGGTTCAAACCCGGTCAGGCCCTATACCTTTTTATAAGCGCGCAGATTATACAGATATTGCCTAAAATGCGCATCTTCAATAAATTAATTTCAAACACTTGTTTGAATGTTAACTTATTTTTAGGATCGGGTAAAAACCGAAGTCGACATTAGACGGCTGTTTTGGTGGTTTTTTTCTTGCTCCGGGTGTCCAAAGAGGCGCGAAATCCTGTTTAACTATTGACCTGTTGGGATTTTGGCGGCAGTATTATGCGCTCCGCGAACACGGCAATTAGGGTTGTTTTTGTCTTAACTGTTTGAAATTATTAATTTTATTGTGTTTGCGACGATGTCTGGGTCTCCTTTCGATCGTCTTGGGTAGGCCTAAAAATTCATTAATTGCTAAAAACGAGGAATCTATGAAGGTTCTGGTCGCTGTTAAACGAGTTATTGACTATAACGTCAAAGTACGTGTTAAGGCCGACAATACTGGTGTCGACCTTACTAATATCAAAATGGCTATGAATCCATTTTGTGAAATCGCGGTTGAAGAAGCCGTTCGACTGAAAGAAAAAGGTGTTGCGTCAGAAATCGTCGTGGTTTCTATCGGTCCTAAAGTAGCTCAGG
>JBFJVR010000277.1:0-4359 GCA_041624095.1 Oleiphilaceae bacterium | reverse complement strand
GGTTTTGTTGGTGGTGATTTTATCTATTTGGGTGGCGAGTCAGCTGTCGTTTCTTGAGCCGAAAGAGTCGCATCAAGAGAGTGGTATTGGTGCGACGTTTTGGGGGCAGCTCAAACGGCCCGAAGTCAGGTTGTTTTTCGCGATTTGTTTTTTGTTGCAGCTCTCGCACGGCGCCTACTATACCTATTTCAGTATCTATCTGGAGTTATTGGGATACTCCAAGTTCGCTATTGGTTTATTGTGGAGCCTGGGAGTGTTTGCCGAGGTGCTCCTGTTCGTTGGTATGCACCTTTGGTTTGCAAGCTCCTCGGTCAATCGGATCATGCTGTGGGCGCTCGGTTTTACTGTCTTGAGGTGGCTGCTGATCGGTATGCTCGCTGACGAGTTAATTGTTTTAGTGTTTGCCCAAGTCTTGCATGCGCTGTCTTTTGGCGCGATGCACGCAGCGGCGATCAAGTATGTGCATCAATCCTTTCGGCACCAGAGCCAAGGCAGGGCGCAAGCCCTGTACAGCAGTATGGGCTTCGGCGCAGGCGGTGCGGCAGGGGCATATGCAAGTGGCGTACTTGTCAGCTGGTATAGCTATCAAGAGGCATTCTATTTTAGTGCATTTGTTGCTCTGCTAGCGTTGCTGCTTACTTTTATAAAGACGCATCTTGAACCCGTAAAACCCTAAGTTATCATTCTCGCAATGTGTTGAGTTAGCCCCTCTCATTTTTACTTTCGTTCGCTTATTGAAAAACCTTAGGCTTAAGAGCTTGAAAAAATTCAGCTTTAAGTTGGTTGAATGCCAGAATAGCGTCTATGCTTTTGTTTAATGCGCAGGTCTTGTTCGTTTTATATAGCCAACAGCCTGTCACTAAGAATTTGAAAGTCAGTTTCCTGTTTAGATAGAGCGTCGCGTGTATCAATGGTGAGGGCGTTTATTTAGTGGCTCCGCCGCTTTCAGGAAGCTCAGGTTAGAAAGATTCGTATTGGCCATAGATGAATGATTTCGCCAGCGAATAATACCAATATAACGGAGTAGCGTTCGATGACAAAAAAAATACAGCGGTTGCACACTTTTGCCAAATTGCCTTTGGCGTTGGCTGTTGCGGCTTCAATGTCAACACCTGCTAGCGCATTTCAGTTTTACATGGGTGAAATGGAAGCAAGCTTGGATACGACTTTGAGCGCCGGTGCGAGTTGGCGTATGGAAGATCGGGACCCTAGGCTGGTTGGCCAAGGTAACGGCGGCGATGGTGGCTCCATAAACAGTGATGATGGCAACTTGAATTTTGATAAGAACGATACTTACTCAAAAATCATCAAAGGTAACTCGGATTTTCTGGTGCAATACGGTGACTATGGTGCGTTTGCCCGTGCCAAGTATTGGTATGACTTTGAGTTGAAGGACGAGCATCATACGAAAGAATTAAGTGAAGGTGGAAAAGCCAATGCCTCGGGTGGCGAGATACTCGACGCCTACGTATGGGGTGACTACTGGCTGGGCGACGTGCCACTGAACTTACGTATTGGTAAACAGGTAGTGAGCTGGGGTGAAAGTACCTTTATCTTTAACGGTATCAATGTCATTAACCCTGTCGATGTTGGCGCAATACGTGCGCCGGGTGCGGAGGTGAAAGAAGCACTATTGCCGGTCAATATGGTATACGGCTCTTTAGGATTAACGGAAAACGTCACTATTGAAGCCTTTGTTCAACTGGAACATGAAAATTCCCGCATCGATGACTGTGGTACCTTGTTTTCGACCAATGATTATGTCAGCGACGAGTGTATGACAGGTCCGGGAGAAGGCGTTTACGCACTGAATGACGCATCCGAAGAGGTCAACAGTACTGCCGGAACCTACTTGAGACGTGCCCCCGATAAAGAAGCAGACGATACTGACCAGTTTGGTGTTGCCCTGCGATGGTTTGTGCCGGAGTTAAACGAAACAGAATTCGGTTTCTACTTTATTCAATATCACTCTCGCTTGCCTAATGTAAGTGGTATCGTTGCGCAGAATCCGGATAACGACTCAACGTTGAGCAATGGTGAGGCATTTGACCCGGTGACGGGGGGTAAATATTTCGTAGAATATGCCGAACAAATCAAGCTTTTTGGTGTCAGCTTTAACACGACAGGCCCAGGTGGAATATCCTTGGGTGGTGAATACAGCTTTAAGCAGGATATGCCGGTTCAGCTGAACTCGCCAGACTTGGTTGGTGGCGCCTTGGGCCGACTCTACTCGCCGGTTTTCCAGAATCGCGTTCCGGATTCGAATAACAATGGTCATGCGGATATTGATGACGCAAATACCAACAACTTCTTTGGTTCATCGCAGTCCGGGTATGATCGTTTTGATGTATCTCAGCTGCAATTTACGACCATTAAATTCTGGGATCAGGTGCTCGGCGCCAGCCGCTTGGCATTTGTAGGTGAGGTTGGTGGTACCTATGTGCACGACCTGCCAAGTACTGATGACATCCGTTATGGCCGCTTTGACCAAACCAGTTTTGGTCTGACCCCAGACTATATAGCGAGTGACAGCCTCAGTGCCTTACAAGCCTGTGAACAGATAAACAAGGTAGGAGAGTGTAATGCAGATGGCTACGTTACCAGCTTCTCTTGGGGTTATCGCACACGTGCTTCCTTGCTCTATAACGATGTGTTTGCAGGTGTGAACCTGACGCCACAACTGGCTTTTTCGCATGACGTAAAAGGGCATGCGCCTGGACCAGGAGCAAACTTCATAGAAGGCAGAAAGTCGATAGGTGTGTCTGTTAAGGCGGAATACTTGAATGCGTATACTGCTAACCTGGCTTATACCAGTTACTTCGGTGGTGAACCCTACAACGCAATTGTCGACAGAGACAATGTTGCGTTAAGTGTTTCCTATTCTTTCTAACTTCCAGTTTTTGCTCGGTTTGACGAGGTAGTCTAAATGAAATTGATTAAAACAATATGTGCTATTGGCGTCGTAGCAGCAAGTTTCAATGCTGGTCACGCATTAGCGAAAGTGTCACCCGAAGAAGCAGCGAAATTGGGTAATGAATTAACCCCTGTAGGTGCTGAGAAAGCAGGCAATGCCGATGGAACGATACCTGAGTGGACTGGCGGCCTGAAGGAAATTCCTGCGGGTTATAAAAAGGGCGAACCCTACGTTGACCCTTATGCGGACGACAAAGTCCTTTTTACGATTAACAAGGATAACGCTGGCCAGTACGCCGACAAGCTGTCAGATGGGCAACAGGCGATGTTGGCGGCATACCCGTCTTACTTCATGAATGTTTATCCATCGCATCGTCCGGCTGCATACTCTGACGAACTCGTAGCGTTCGCGAAGAAAAATGCCTTGAACGCTGAAATGATAGATGGCGGTAACGGACTCAAGAATGTTGAAGGTATTACGCCTTTCCCGATTCCACAAAATGGTCTCGAAGTCGTTTGGAACCATATTTTGCGATACCGGGGTGGTGTTCTGGATAGAAACTACGTCCAGGTTACTCCGATGGAAAACGGCAGTTATTCGCCTGTTAAGTTCTACGAAGAGTATTCACGTCGCTTTAAGCTAAAGGATTTTGCAACAAATACCGACGATAACGTAATGTTTTACTTCAAGCAGGTCGTAACTGCGCCGGCACGTTTGGCGGGTAACGTATTGCTGGTGCATGAAACAATGGATCAGGTGAAGGAACCACGCAGGGCTTGGATCTACAACGCTGGTCAGCGACGTGTTCGTCGTGCGCCACAGGTTGGTTACGATGGCCCGGGTACAGCTTCTGACGGCTTACGGACCTCAGATAACTTCGATATGTATAACGGGGCCCCCGACCGTTACGACTGGAAGCTTGTTGGCAAGCAGGAACTATACGTACCTTATAACTCCTATAAGCTGGACGACAAGTCGCTTAAGTACGACGATATCGTGAAGCCTGGGCATATGAATAGTGAGTATATGCGCTATGAGTTGCACCGTGTATGGAAGGTGGAAGCCACTCTTAAAGCTGGCCAACGCCATGTCTACTCCAAGCGTGTTCTGTATGTTGATGAGGATAGCTGGGCGATTCTGGTAGCGGATCATTATGATGGCCGAGGAGAAATGTGGCGTCACAGTGAAGCACACAACAAATACTTCTACGATGTAGGTACCAACTTTGCAACAGTAGAAGTAGTGCACGATTTACTCTCTGGTCGCTATATTGCTTCTGGCTTGGCAAACGAAGAGCCACTGCGCTATAACTTCGATCATGTGTTCAGCAGTAAGGACTTTACCCCTGCTGCACTGAGACGAGCTGGTAAGCGTTAAGTGTCAGCGCGATGTTAGTAAAAAACGGTCCTTCGGGGCCGTTTTTTTTGGATGCAAGATCTTGTAGG
>JBFJVR010000276.1:0-4366 GCA_041624095.1 Oleiphilaceae bacterium | reverse complement strand
TAAGGAATTTTGATGCCCGCATGGTGGAATACACCTGCCGCAGCAAACAATAGCGCCAACCATACGTAGTCATAACCTTCTTTTATGGCAGCCGCCATGATCATGGACTTGGATACGAAACCACTGAATAGCGGGAATGCGGAAATAGACGCTGCGCCCACGATACACAAGATGGTTGTCTTTGGCATGCTCTTATATAGCCCGCCTAATTCCGAACCGTTGATTTTACCTGTCATGTGCAGTACCGCACCCATGGTCATCATCAACAAGCCTTTAAAGATAACGTCGTTGAATGCATGAGCCACCGCGCCGTTAAGCGCTAGGGCTGTGCCGATACCGATACCCACGATCATGAAACCAATCTGGTTAATCAAACTGTAAGCCAATACTCGACGCAGATCGTTTTCGATTACCGCGAAGAAAATCGGGAAACATGCCATGGTGACACCAATCCACACCAGGATTTCTTCCCCCGGATAGCCGCGAGCAAATGCATAGACAGCTACTTTAGTCGTGAACGATGCTAAGAAGATGGTGCCCGATGGGGTCGACTCTGGATACGAATCCGTTAGCCAGTTATGCACAAATGGGAATGCACACTTAATACCAAAGGCTGCAAAAATTAACCACGCACCGATTTGAGCAATCCCATCATGCTCCAAGCCAATGTGAGTGAATAGTAAGCTGTTATTCACTTGAGCAAAGATCAGCAGACCTGCCAACAGCAACACGCCGGACAGTACCTGAATGATTAAGTAGCGAAAGCCGGAAGAATAAGCGCGATCAGTGCGACGTGCCCATATTAGGAATACCGACGTTAGGGCTAACAGCTCCCAGAAAACAAACAGGGTTAATAAGTCACCAGCGAAGACAGCGCCTACTGCACTCCCGGCGTAAGCTAGGCCAGCTACGTGTTGCACCGTATCTTTAACGTGTAAGGCGTAAATGATGGCGATCAAAGCCGCTAAATGGAAAAGATAGCCAAACATCAAACTGAGCTTGTCGACCTTAACAGGTTCTAGGGCGTAGCCCATAAACTCAATAGACCAGAACACACCATGCTCCAAGCCCATTAAATTTAAGGCGCCAACAATGGGTGCAGCCAATATTATGATATTGCGCGCCCAGCCACGTAAAATTAATGCAGCCAGGGCACCCAGCATTAGAGGAAGAAACGGAATTACACTACTCATCGTAGTAATCCTCCTCACGCATCAAAAACGTTCGCATCCATTTTGCGATGAATACCAGAAGAGAACAGCCTACAAATCCGTATATGGCGTAAAAAGCCGGAAGGTTTTCCCAGCTATGGTAAATATGGCGATGAACGATGAAATCTGCGATCACCAATAAACCACAAATCACGTAAAATACTTTTAACATCTTGCTGACGTTTTCTGGCTTATCGAACCAGCCAGCTGAATCGAGATGATCGGACATTTAGCCTTCCCCCATATTCGTTGAAACACCCGGAATCAAATTAATGAGATCGATCAGGGGTTGAGGATAGAAGAACATAGCTAAACATCCTGTTGAAGTCACACCGATTGCAATCAGGCAGAATAGCGGCGCTTCTTTCGTCTCGGCCCAAGACCATTTTTCAGAACTATTGGCTTGAGTGTTAAAAAACGCCTTGATTGGAATCGGCAAAAGATAAGCAATATTAAGTAAGGAGCTGATCATTAGTGCAGCTACGACAAAGAGCTTATCTGCATCTAAGGCACCAATAGTGAGATACCACTTGCTCCACGCTCCTGCCATGGGAGGTAAACCTATGATACTAATTGCACCGATTGTAAAAGCTGCCATGGTTAGCGGCATCTGACGGCCCAGACCAACCATTTCACTAATATTCTTTTTATGGCTGGCAACCATAATGGCACCTGCGCAGAAGAAAAGCGTGATCTTACCGACCGCGTGTGTCGCTATATGCAAGGCTGCACCAGCACTAGCAATTGAAGAAGCGAGTAGCGCTCCGACAACGATGTAACTTAACTGACTGATTGTCGAGTAGGCCAAACGAGCTTTAAGGTTATCTTTAGTCATTGCAATGCACGATGACAGTAGAATCGTAGCTGTGCCGATATAAAGCATAATATCAGTCGTCGCGAGTTCTTTGAGGTCATCGATGCCAAATATATAGATAACCACTTTCAGAATACTGAAGACTCCGGCTTTAACAACCGCAACGGCGTGTAATAAGGCACTAACGGGTGTCGGTGCGACCATCGCCGCAGGTAGCCAGCGATGGAAAGGCATAATAGCTGCTTTACCAATACCGTAGCAAAACAACACAAGCAAAACGCCAAGAACTGCTTTATTGTGAGAGTCGTTGAAGATACCACCGGGGCGGAAATCCAATGTGCCGGCCAGACTATAGGTGCCCATCACTGCGAACAATAAGAACGCGATAGAGGTGCCAAGCAGAATACCTAGGTAGGTACGACCACCTTGCTTAGCGGCATCGGTGCCCGCATGAGTCACCAGAGGGTAAGTAGAAAGAGTCAAAACCTCGTAGAAAATAAACAGCGTCAGCAGGTTGCCTGAAAAGCAGATTGCCATGACCGAACCAATTGCCAGCGCAAAACAGCAAAAGAAACGAGTCTGGTTTTGTTCATGATGCCCGCGCATATACCCAATGGCGTAGATGCTGGTAACGATCCACAAGAAGCTGGCAACCAAGGCGAAAAGTACACCCAACGGTTCGACAACAAAGTTGATCCCCAGACCTGGGAAGATATCTATTCCATCTAAACGAAGCTCAACACCCTGAAATGTATAATCGGTAATCGCCAGAACTATACTGAATAATATGACAGCTGTTGTCAGCGTGACCGCTTCCCTAAGATTGGGAATCTTGCCCGTTGCGACAACCAGTAGAGACCCGATAAAAGGAACAATGATAGAAAGTGTAATTAACTGTGAGGGTTCAAGCCCTTGCCAGAGATTCATGAAGAAGCCTCCAGCACTTTACTGTCGACTAAATTACTGTTTTGGAAAAGCCACTCAGAAGCACTTCTGGCCGCCTCGGTAGTCAGGCTAGTATCGATTCCGAAATAAATATTAGCGATGACCAGAACCCACATAGGTGCCAGCATTAGCCAGGGCACTTCTTTTACGCTGCTTGGATCTCTATCCTCGGGCAAAGGTTGGAAATAAGCTGCTTCAAGAACGCGGCCGATATAGACAACTGCCAGCAGTGAACCGAGCAGTACCAATGCCGCAAGCATCCATAGATCCTGCTCCAGTGCGCCGGTTACCAAATACCATTTACTGACAAAACCTACCGTTAGAGGCACCCCGATGATACTCAGGCCTGCGATAGTAAATGCCGCCATCGTTAATGGCATGTGTTTACCTAAACCGTTAAATGCTCTGATGTCGACCGAACCAACTCGATAAAACACAGCGCCGACGGCCATAAACAACGCGCCTTTCATGAGTGCGTGATTAAATATATGAACTAAACCTGCGATCAGACCCGTTACACTAACGAGGCTGACACCGAGAATCATATAGCCAATCTGCGCCACACTACTGTAAGCCAACACCGTTTTAACGTTACTCTGCACGGTTGCCATGTAAGAGCACTTGAATATTGCAACAATAGCCAAAGCCATCAGAATAAAGTCCATGCCCATTTTATCGAAGACATGATCCACACCGAATATTGTGAAGATGAATCGGATCATTACATAAACTGCAACCTTGGTAGCCGTACTCGCCAAAAATGCGGTGACGGCTGAAGGTGCATAGGAATAGGCAGCGGGTAGCCACATATGCAAGGGGAATAAAGCGAGTTTGATACTGACCCCTACCATAATGAATGCAAGGCCGGTATTGATCGTACGGCTACTCTCGTAAATATCGATTCGGCTTGCAAGATCCAGCATGTTTAGTGTGCCGGTCTTCATATATAGCAAGCCAACACCGATCAAAATAAAGGTCGCACCAATCGTACCCATCACTAAGTAGCGAAAGGCAGCGGTTAAGCAGCGTTTATCAGCCGCCAAACTCACCAAGGTATAGGTTGCGAGAGAGGATATTTCTAAGAAAACAAATAGGTTAAACGCATCACCCGTCACTAGAATGCCCGATAAACCCGCCAAGCAGAGTAAATGAGCGGTATAAAAGAGAGAGTGTTTAGATGGGTCGATTTCTTTTTCAATACTGTCTTTCGAATACACTAGAACAAGTGTGGATATCGCCGACACAGCCAGCAATACAAAAGCATTTAGTGCATCAACGCGAAGCTCTATCCCCCAGGGAGGTGGCCAATCGCCGACCGAGTAACTCAGCACGCCTTCGGAAAGCGCTGCGGATAATAACTGCCAAGAAGCAAAGCAAGCCCAAGCGCTAATAGCGG
>JBFJVR010000275.1:0-4367 GCA_041624095.1 Oleiphilaceae bacterium | reverse complement strand
GGTCCGCATGTCGCTGAAATTAATGAGATTGAGCTGGAGCTAATCGGAGGTCCTGAAACGAGCCTGCAAGATTTGGGACGTGAGTTAAGTTGTCGCCTACCGGTAGAGTATGATGATATTAGTAAAGCCGAGCGCGGTTACCACCTGTTTGTGTGTGAGGCTTAAAGCCAATACGTTTATGTCACGCGCGAGTGCTTGTGGCTGGTGCGGAGGATTGTCCAATTCGCCTGCTGTAGTGATCGCGCGGTTTTTTTTGCTCGCCCTGTCTTCGCTAGTGCTATGTTGTATGCTTTTGTTCTCTCAGCCCTTACTTGCGCAACAGCAGGCAGAAGCCGAATTCTACGATAGCGACTTGGCGCGCATACATCAATTTTATCAAGCGCTTCTGGATGCACACCTTTCTCCGGGTGAGCAGTTTGGCTTACCAGCGAATATGATTGATTATGCGGCGATACGCAGCGATACGCGTCTCGAGGCTTTGGTTGAGTTAATTCAGGATTACCCAAAAGCGCGCCTTGATTCGGTCGACAAGCAGCTCGCGTTTTATCTCAATGCCTATAATATTCTGGCTATTGCAAAAGTAGCGAAGCACTGGCCGCTGCAAAAGCTTAAGTCATTGGGCTCATTCTATCGCCCGGTTTGGACGCATTATGCCGGCGAGGTGTGTGGTGAGAAGATGACCCTTCGTAAGCTGGAGCACGATGTGCTCCGCAAGCTTGGTGACCCCCGTATACATTTTGCGCTTAATTGCGCCTCAATGAGTTGCCCGGATCTGCGCGAAGAGCCTTATCTGGCGGAGCGCATCGAGCAGCAGCTCGAAGAGCAAACACGCCGCTTTTTGGCTCAGGCAGGTAAGGGAATGGCTTATGTAGAAGGCGGGGTCGTGCTGTCACCCATATTTGACTGGTTTAAAGAGGATTTTGACATGGCGGGTGGCGTGAAGGCGTTTTTACAGCCCTATTTGGCGACAATAGCGCCCGGTTGGCGCATCGTTGATTATTATGAGTACAACTGGCATGTTAATGACATACTGAGTGGTGCTGAAAAACAGCGCATCAAGCGTGGTAGCAATACCTGGTTTAATTAGCGCCAGAGCTGGGCTAAGCTAGAATTATCGACATACCGCAGAGTGCTGCGACAATTTTAGTAAGGGCGCCCGTGACGACATCTTCTCCTTTTTCACCCCATATTCAATCCTACCCAGACTTTATGCAAGGCTCGCTTGCGAGGTCGAGCGATGCGGTACTCAAGGTCTTGAAAGATGAGCCCTTGAGCTGGCCGGAGTCCTTTTGCAAGAGCTGGGTTGATATTGCTGCACGCAGTGACTTTGTGAGCGAAAGTGTGTTGCGTTATCCACACTGGCTTAGCGACTGGGCTGAGCCTGATTCGGCCTTATTCAGGCCCTTACAATTGGGTGAGCTGCGCACGTTGCTGACATCGCGCCTCACAAGTGTCGAGAACGAAGAGCAGCTGATGCATGAGCTCAGAGTGTTTCGTCGGCAGCAGATGGTGCGCATTATCTGGCGCGACCTGCTGGCCTATGCGAGCTTGGAGCAAACGCTTGAAGAGGTCAGTTGCTTAGCCGATGTGTGTGTAAGTGGCGCGCTTGATTGTTTGTATGGCTGGGCGCTAGAAAAGTACGGAACACCGCTCGCCAATGCAGGCGCTGCTAAGAAGAAAACGGTGCAAAAAATGCTGGTGCTGGGTATGGGTAAGCTGGGCGCCAGAGAACTAAACGTATCGTCAGATATCGATCTTATCTTTGCTTACCCCAAAAACGGCGTGACGGACCATCCCCGAAAACCCATCGAAAACCAGCAGTTTTTTATGCGTCTGGGCCAGCGTCTGATTCATGTATTGGACCATCTTACCGAAGACGGATTTGTGTTTCGCGTTGATATGCGGCTGCGGCCGTATGGCTCTAGCGGGGCTTTGGCGCTGAATTTTTCGGGCTTCGAGGATTATTACCAAAATCAAGGGCGCGAGTGGGAGCGCTTCGCGATGATTAAGTCGCGAATTATTGCGGGCGACCAGGATGACGGTAAGGTTTTGTTGGAAATTATTGCTCCGTTTGTGTATCGCAAATATGCTGATTTTTCATCTTTTCAGGCCTTGCGCGATATGAAGCGGATGATTATGTCCGAAGTGCACCGCAAAGGAGGCGATCGAAACATCAAGCTCGGCTCGGGTGGCATACGCGAAATAGAATTTATCGTGCAGGCCTGCCAGTTAATTCACGGCGGCCGCGATTCTCGCTTGCAGCAGCCGGGTTTGCTAAGTGTGCTGCCGATACTCAAAAACGAGCAATATCTGCCTGAGCCGTGGGTCGATACTTTGGCTGCCGCCAATAAGTTTTTGCGCAGACTGGAGCACGCTATACAAGGGCTTGCCGATAAGCAAACCCAGCTTATTCCGGCTGATTCAGCGTCGCGTGAGCGTGTAGCGTGGTCCCTAGGCTTTAAGCGTTGGGATGAAGCCGAAGTAGAGCTTCGGCAGCATCGGGAAAAGGTCAGTGAGATTTTTCATGATTTTCTGCATGATGCAGATGGCGAGGACTCAGACGAGCACGCAAATAACACGCATTGGCTGCATTTATGGCAAGCTCATGGGACAGAGGCGCAGTGGCAGGCGGCGCTTATTGAGGCCGGTTACGATGATGCCCCGCAATGCTACACCCTGCTAGAAGACTTGCGACACAGCCGTTTACTCGGTGCGATGTCGAAAGACGCAAAGCAGCGTTTCGAAAACTTTCTGCCCATGCTGCTCGATCACTGCGCCGAATACGATAACGCGTCATTGACTCTTGAGCGCGTATTGAGTTTTGTTCGGGTGATCTTAGGGCGCACGGTTTATTTGGTGTTGTTGTATGAAAACCCACACGCCTTGCGTCAATTGTGCAAACTGTGTTCCGAAAGTCCATGGGTGGCCAAGCACATGGCTAAAAGCCCCGTTATTCTTGACGAGCTGCTCGATGTTAAGAGTTTGTACCACTTGCCGACTAAAGCGGAGCTGCAGGATCAGTTGCGCCAGCAGTTGCTGCGTATTCCCGAAGATGACCTAGAGGCCCAGATGGATAGCCTGCGAACTTTCAGGCAGTCGCATATGCTTAGGGTCGCTGCCGCAGAGCTAGGTGGGCAGCTTCCATTGATGAAAGTGAGTGATTACTTAACCTGGTTGGCGGAGTCGCTAGTAGAGCAAAGTGTTAATATCGCTTGGCAAAATCTGGTCGTAAAGCACGGTTTGCCAAATGGTGTCGAAGCGTCGGCTTCGAGTGGGTTGAGCTTCGGCTTTGCGGTAATTGCGTATGGCAAACTCGGTGGAATCGAGATGGGCTATAAGTCCGACTTGGACATGGTCTTTCTGTATCAGGCTGACGATACAGGGATGACGCTAGGCGAACGAAGCATTAATAATCAGGTTTTCTATACCCGTCTGGGCCAGCGCATCATCCATATTTTGTCTACCCAAACCACTCAGGGGGCGCTTTATGAGGTTGATATGCGCTTAAGACCGTCGGGGAACTCCGGCATGTTAGTGTCTTCGCTGGCGGCGTTTGAAAAGTATCAGCGGCAGGATGCATGGACATGGGAACATCAGGCTTTGGTCCGGGCCCGTTTTATCGCTGGTGATGAGTCCTTAGGTAAGCAGTTTGAAAGCGTCAGGCGAGAAGTTCTCTGTTTGCCTCGTAAAGAAGCCGCTCTGTATGAGGATGTCGTCGGGATGCGCGAAAAAATGCGTCAAGCGGCGCTTGAAAAGTATCAGTCAGAGGCTCAGGATCACATCAAGCAGGGCGAAGGCGGTTTGATCGATATTGAGTTTATTACGCAGTACGGAGTGCTTCGCTATGCTCGTAGCGAAGCGAAGTTGCTGCAGTGGTCCGATAATATTCGCTTGCTTGAAGTCTTGTCGCAGCAGCGGTGCTTTGGCGAAGTCGACGTCGAACCCCTCATTGAGGCTTATCGAACCTTGCGTTCGGCTTTGCATCGCAAGAGCTTGGCTGACCGGAATTATCGCATTACCTTGGCTGAATTTGACGAAACAAGGCGCTTGGTAGCGGCATTGTGGCAGAAAATTTTCAATGCGTGAGATCTGTACAGCTTTGGTGTTTGTGCGCGTAGGCGAGCCGCAGGAATGGTGATAGAATAGCCGGCTATTTTTTTGCAAACATTTTAAGTTAGGAGCGGTAAGCGATGTCAATGGCTGATAGAGATGGCCTGATCTGGTTCGATGGTGAGTTGGTTCCTTGGCGCGACGCGAAAGTACACGTGCTAACCCATACACTGCATTATGGCATGGGTGTATTTGAAGGTGTCAGAGCCTATGAAAATGATAAGGGTACGGCAATTTTCAAACTTCAGGAGCATACC
>JBFJVR010000274.1:0-4373 GCA_041624095.1 Oleiphilaceae bacterium | reverse complement strand
GGGTTCTCCCTGACCCCGTGCCGAAGGCAGGGTATGCGCAGGAATCGTATAGGATCGACCGGTAGAGTCTATAAATACTGCACCCTGGTGACTTTTACCACGTGCCGACAAGGCATAGGCGTCACCGGATTTATAGCTCAAGCCGTTAGGATCGATATCGTGCCCTTTCGCCGCCCTGACCCAACCTTTCTCTGAAAGCACCACGGTGACCGGCTCCGAGGACATCAAGTCGGCCTCGGTAAAGGCTTTTGCTTCGCTTCGCGCTACAATAGGCGAACGGCGATCATCGCCATATTTTTCAGCGTCAGCGACGAGTTCGTCCTTGATCAGTTTTTTCATCAAGGCAGATGAACCCAGAATCTTCTTCAGATGCTTACGTTCTTTTTCCAGTTCGGACTGTTCAGTCCGGATTTTCATTTCTTCGAGTCGCGCCAACTGACGTAACTTGGTGTCGAGTATATAGTCCGCTTGAACCTCGGTCAGGTCAAAGCGCGCCATCAACACCGGCTTGGGTTCGTCTTCGGTACGTATGATATGAATGACTTCGTCGATATTTAAAAATGCAATCAACAAGCCGTCCAAAAGGTGCAACCGCTTTTCGACCTTATCGAGCCGATAATTCAACCTTCGAGTGACGGTATCTGTCCGGTAACGCAACCATTCACTCAAAATGGTTCGCAGATCTTTTACTGCCGGCCGGCCATCTATACCGATCATATTCATATTGACGCGGTAGCTCTTCTCGAGATCGGTGGTCGAAAACAGATGCCCCATCAAAGACTCAACATCAACCCTGTTTGAGCGTGGAACTATGACCAGTCGAGTCGGATTTTCATGATCAGACTCATCGCGCAGGTCGGCCACCATGGGCAGTTTCTTGGCTTGCATCTGCGCCGCTATCTGCTCCAGGACCTTGGCACCCGAAGTCTGGTGTGGCAACTCGGTAATCACAATATCACCGCTGTCTTTGTGATACACCGCGCGCATCTTGACCGAGCCTCGCCCGGTCTCATAGATCGACACTAAATCTGCTTGCGGCGTGACGATCTCAGCCCTGGTAGGGAAATCGGGCCCCTTAACATGCGTCATCAACTGTTCGGAAGTAGCCGAATCATCGTCCAGTAAGTGGATACAGGCACTCGCCACTTCGCGCAGGTTATGCGGTGGAACATCGGTTGCCATACCCACTGCGATGCCGGTTGTGCCATTTAACAGAAGGTTCGGCAAACGCGCTGGCAAGGTATGTGGCTCATCCATCGTGCCGTCGAAGTTAGGTGTCCAATCTACCGTGCCCTGCCCCAGTTCGCTTAGTAAGACCTCAGCATAGGGCGCAAGGCGTGACTCGGTATATCGCATCGCCGCGAATGACTTTGGGTCATCGGGTGAACCCCAGTTTCCCTGACCATCGATCAAGGGGTAGCGATAGCTGAAAGGCTGAGCCATCAGTACCATTGCTTCGTAACAGGCGCTATCGCCATGAGGGTGAAACTTACCCAGCACATCACCCACAGTACGTGCCGACTTCTTATATTTAGCGGTCGCCTTGAGACCCAGTTCGGACATTGCATAAACAATACGCCGCTGTACCGGCTTTAGCCCATCACCAACATGAGGCAAGGCGCGATCCAGAATAACGTACATGGAGTAATCCAAATACGCCTTTTCGGTATATTCTCGAAGCGTAACCTTTTCGGTCCCCTCGTCGTAGCTTTGGATATCACTGCTCATAATAGATATTGCTTCCTATGGCTGGATTGTCGTTTGCTCAATGGGCTCGCCCACTTACCGACAGAATTAGCCGGCCATTATAGAGGTGCTGCATTCGCATTCAAAGCATTTCGGTGCCATAGAATGCCTTAGCCCAAGCTAATTTTAGTCGCGCCTAAAAATTCGAGCCAAAGCGAAAATGACATGATAAGATAGCGCAAACATCGTACAACGAAGCGACACATCATCTTTTGCAGCCGAAAAACAGAAGATGAAAACGCATATAGAAGCAAACAAGTACGGTAAGTTGTGATTGAGTCGATCCCACTCCTGCAGTGTGATCATCAGCAGTACAAAAGCAACGGAGAACAACAAACATAAACCCGTTTATCCTTTTAACCCTGATAATGACTAGGCACATTAATGAGTTCAAGTGTTACTGCAAACGCCCGAGACGAGCAACAGGAAAGCTTTTCGTTCGAGGAAGCAAGGGATCACACACATGATCAACACCAATCCAACGAGCAAGGCAACATGAGCGAAAACCCGCATTCCGGAAAACCCTGCATGCAGCTTAAAGGCTCGCTGGTTCCAATGACCGTGCTGGAACTGAATTATTTTGACGAAAGCCAGTTCAATCTTGACTTAAGCGCAAAGATTTCCCAGGCTCCCGACTTTTTTGAAAACCTGCCCGTCGTGATAGGGCTCGAAAAGTTTGACACCTCGTCTCACCTGCCTATCACTCAGCTGGTGTCAGCCTGTCAGGCCAGATCAATTAAAATTGTCGCCATCCGTGGCGGCTCAGAACAACTACAAATGGAAGCGCGACAAGCCGGCTTAGGCATACTCCCCAAGCAGAAAGAACGCTCCGTTGATACCGCCGCAGCAGCGATTTCGGAGCCTAAACCAAGCGAGCGCCCCGCTGAGACCAGAACAGTCACAGAAACGAAAACAGAGACCGTTGAGGTACTCAAAACTGTCGTACAAAAAGAGCGACAGGTAAGTAAAATTGTTCACCATCCGATTCGCTCAGGGCAGCAAGTGTACGCATCCGATGGTGACTTAGTCGTGTTGGCTTCCGTAAGTGCGGGAGCCGAAATATTGGCAGACGGCAACATACATGTGTACGGTGCGCTCAGAGGGCGCGCACTCGCCGGCGTTAAGGGCGATGCCTCCGCACGAATATTCTGCCAAAGCCTCGAAGCAGAGCTGGTTTCGGTCGCAGGTCAATATAAGATCAGCGAAGACATCAGCAAAGAAGTGAGTGGACAAGCGGCACAGGTTTATCTGGATGCCGACTCCCTGCGCCTCAAAAAGCTCGAGCTATAAAACTATAAGAGTGCAGCAATAAATGCACTCACCTAACCTTAAACATGCGGATCTGCTCAATTCGGGTTCGTGTATTGCAACATGGGAAATGAACATTGGCTAAGACTATCGTTATTACCTCAGGAAAAGGCGGCGTCGGTAAAACCACCAGTAGCGCGTCTATTTCAACCGGCTTGGCGTTGAAAGGACATAAAACCGTTGTTATAGATTTCGACGTTGGTCTACGAAACCTAGACCTGATCATGAACTGCGAGCGCCGCGTGGTTTATGATTTTGTAAACGTGATTAATGGTGAAGCAACGCTTAATCAGGCCTTAATTAAAGACAAGCAAGTAGAAAACCTCTACATTCTGCCCGCCTCACAGACTCGTGACAAAGATGCCCTATCCAAAGAAGGCGTTGAAAAGGTCTTGAAAGATTTGGCAGAACGTTTTGAGTTCATCATCTGTGACTCCCCCGCCGGGATAGAACACGGTGCTCAAATGGCACTTTACTTTGCCGATGAAGCGATCATCGTCACCAACCCTGAAGTTTCGTCAGTCAGGGATTCCGATCGAATTCTGGGCATACTGCAAAGCAAATCACGACGCGCTGAAATGGACATGGAGCCGGTCAAGGAACACCTGCTACTCACGCGCTACAACCCTGCTCGGGTAGAACGTGGCGAAATGTTAGGCGTAGAAGACGTCAAAGACATTTTGGCAATTAAACTCCTAGGCGTGATTCCTGAATCCCCATCGGTGCTTTCATCATCGAACTCGGGCGTACCGGTTATTCACGATCAGGAAAGTGATGCTGGCATTGCATACAACGATGCCGTCGCCCGTTTACTGGGCGAGGAGCGGCCTCACCGCTTTCTTGAAGTTCAGAAAAAAGGTTTCTTTAAGCGAATGTTCAAGGGGTCCGCGACGGCATGAATTTTTTGGAATATTTCAAAAGTAAAAAGAAAAACACGGCCTCGATTGCAAAAGAAAGACTGCAAATCATTGTGGCCCACGAGCGTGGGCAAAGGGAGCAGCCAGACTACCTGCCTCAGTTGCAACAGGAAATACTCGACGTTATTCGCAAGTATGTCCCGATTGATCAAGACCAGGTTCAGGTTCAATTGGATAAAAACGAAGACGGTTCAATACTCGAGTTGAATGTAACCCTACCAGAGTAGCAATGCAGGGCAAACGGCGAGCAACGCAAGTGCTCGCCGAACATTTTTCGCCTTTCGAGACTTCGCTGGGCAAATCGTACTCCAAGGCAGCCCAAGCTCGGGTGGAGAAATAACTATGCAGCGGCACTTTTCAATCGTTTCCTTTCTGGCCGCTTCGCTGTTGTTATTCGTTAGT
>JBFJVR010000273.1:0-4376 GCA_041624095.1 Oleiphilaceae bacterium | reverse complement strand
GACTCAATGAAGGAGTTAGCGAAGAAAATGAATCACCAAGCAGACGAAGAAGATTTTTTACAAAGCGTCTCTGCTGATATCGTCGTGTGGGCTGCCGAGTCCTTTGTACCGTGGGAAATTGTTTCTCCGCCGCTCGGCATGGACCGTCTGGAAGAGTTTAACGCTTTGATCGCGCCGTTGAGAAGTATGGGGGCACTGGGCACCCGGCACGCCTTGCACTACGCTTTTGGTTTGCATTTGAACCCTGAGTTGCCGGATCTGAACGCATCGACCATTCTCAATTACATGAGAGCTTATTTTTGCCTCTACGATAGAATCGTCGGTATCGAGAAGATTGATCTTGCCCGCCGGCTGACGCCTTATATCAATCACTTCGAGAAAGACTATCTGCTTAAGTGTTTAGATTCTGCATATACTCCGGATGTGTCGGCCCTGATAGATGATTATCTGGCATTCAACCCAACGCGAAATCGCAGTCTGGATATGTTGCCACTGTTTGCCCATATTGATGAAGAACGCGTCAGGGCGGTTGTAGATGACCCGCGTATTAAATCACGACCTACTTTTCACTACCGCTTACCCAATTGTGATATTGACAACCCGGAATGGGATCTATCACTCTCTTGGTCTGCATGGCTGGAGGTAGAGAAGCTGGCCAACAGCCCCGATTTAGGCGCAATTTGTGAAGAGTATGCTGGTGAGCTGCAACGACTTACGCATCCCATTGAAAGTCGGTGGGAAAAACGTATAGCCGAACTTATTGCCGAGGCGAGTGCAAAAAACGGTTCCGGGGAGGGTGCAGTTGAACATGCAAATGGGAGTAAGGTGTGAGTCGTGATGGAATCGGCCGGCCGCGCGTGTTGGTAACCGGCCCACATCGCAAGCTCCGCTATGCTTGGTGGGCGACCCATTTACAGTTATTGATGGCGGGTTTGAATGCTTCATATCGTACCGCCGAGACCCCTGACATCCCGTCGGGCATTCAAGGTGTGGTGATTGGTGGAGGAAACGACATCGAACCCGAGCACTATGGTTTGCCAAGTGCTGCGGGGCGCAGTTACGATCCTGAGCGAGATGCCTTCGAAATGCGTGTTTTACGTTTTGCCTTGGACTCGAATATCCCGATATTGGGTATCTGCCGCGGTGCACAGCTGATCAATGTGGTTGAAGGGGGCAGCCTGTATGAGGACATCCGCCCTTGGCGCAAGCGCACCCCAAATCGCTTTACAGCCTTACCCGTCAAACGAGCCTACTTTGAGCCCGGCACCACCTTGAGGACCGAACTGCAGCGTTCGTCTACCCGTATTAACAGTTTGCACAATCAGGCTATGGATAAAATCGCCGAGCCCTTAAGGGTTGCCGCGCACGATGCCGACGACTTTGTCCAAGCCATAGAAATGCCCGACCGAGAATTTGTGCTAGGTGTCCAGTGGCATCCGGAGTATATGCCTTACGATGCAACACAGCGCAAATTGTTTCAGCTTTTTGCTGCGGCAGTAAAGGCGTGTGACAATGAGCTTGAATGTAGAGATGGGGCCGATTTAAAAGTCCCGCAACTATGAGAGCTTATCGTTGAGGTGAATTACCTAATACTGTTCGCAAGCGCCTTTGGTGCAGCGACAATACTGCCATTTTATTCTGAACTGACCTTGCTCGCGATGGTAAATCAGGGGATGCCTGCTGCTACGCTATGGGCAGTCGCGACACTGGGGAACGTACTAGGGGCGTGGCTTAACTGGTGGTTGGGGCGTTACCTGCGTCATTTTGAATCGCGCAAATGGTTCCCGTTTAAGGCCCATAAACTGGATCATGCGCAGCGCTGGTTTCAGAAATACGGCTATTGGAGTTTATTGTTTTCGTGGCTGCCTATCGGTGGCGATGCGATCACCTTTGTTGCCGGCGTGATGCGGGTACATTGGACATGGTTTTTAGTCCTGACTTTTGTTTCCAAAGGGGGGCGCTATGCCGTGGTACTCGCACTTTATTTCGGGCTTTGGTAGGGATTTGGTAGAGAGTTGGCTAAGGCGAGCGGGTTGCTAGTTTCATCATGGCTGGGTAAGCACATGTTCAAAGGCCTGATAATGGCTGCTGTAGCCCCACTTCAGATACAAGTCTCGAAGTTTTCCGCTACGGTAAAGGTCCATAATGCGCTGGTCATAAAGGCCGGCTAGTTGCCGTCCTTTCTTTGTTCGTGCAAGACGAAGGAACAGCCTTTTTACCAGCACGCTCTTAATCTGATACTCGTCTGCATTTAAACTATGCTCAGCCATGTATAGCTGCAGATCAGTAGAACTATCCATGTAGAAGTCGAGTCTGTCTTTAGCAAGCATTTGCCACCCCTGATGGTTATCCAGTACTTCGACATAGTCCATGATCGGGTCGATAAATTTGTGGTAATCGTAGCCGCGAATCCAACCAATGCTCTTGCCCTGCATGCTTTCGATCCCATGCCATTTTTGCTTGCTGGGTTTAAATACCACCGAGCTGGTATCGAGCCAGAGTGGTTTATCCGGGTAGGTGAACTGACGCACTTCTTCCTGATATGCACCCAGCATCGCGTCGGCTTTCAGCTGAACCAGCATTAGCTCAGCGCGTGCCCAAGGCATAATTTCGATGTTTACCGTAATACCTTCGGGCTCATAGACGGTGCGCATCAAATCAAAATAGAAACCTGTACCGTCTACTTCGGTAAAGTTTTTCCAGCTGGGGTTGACGATATTTATCGTATTGGGGGGAGTAGCCAAGTCCATAGCAGTCACGTTTGCGCTGCTAAATAGCACTGCGCTGAGAGCGGAGCGCATCCAGAATGTTATGCTTTTAAGGACGGGGCTCAAAGGTATGACATGCTCCTAGTGTGCTGAAACGCTAAAGACGCTGGGTATTGCGAGTTATTTTTACCAGCAGTGTATATGGAATTCGCAGGGTTGTCAGTCCTCCGCGCCAATTTTAACTGAGTGGATTAACGACTAACGGCTTAGGTAGCTTAAGTGCCTGTCTATTGGTTTGTTGTGCTTTGCTAGTGCCGGGTATCGGGCTAGCGTGGTGGTGCAAAAAGCCAATTTCTCCAGCCCACAATTGCCATTATCCATGCGTCCTCGTTGCACATTGCAGCGGAGGCTAAATCTATTAAAGTCTTTGGTTTTTGGTCGTTTCGATATGAGTGTTAAGGACTACAAATTTCGGGTGCCAATATATGACCTTATTGAGCACAACGATGTGCTTTTAAGGTCTCTCTACGCAGGCGGAATATTCGCCATAACCGAGGCTCCGTAAATTGAATGAATTGCTTTGCATTCGGCCTCCCGGATGAACGACATGAGTTTTTCAGCAGAGCTAGAGAGTAGCTGTTAGATGCACTTTATTTGTGGGTCCCGAATGCTTGCAGCCTTTGGATAACAGCCTATCAGCCCGCTTAAAAAGAGCTGCCCGAGCACATAATGCGCCCTGTTTTAAGGCGTGATGACGCATTTGGTATTTTGGTGTAATTATTGTCTGGTGAGGCTGGTAACGCAGTGTTAACGTTAATTGGTCATAGATGATAGCAGATTGGATCTTGCGCCAACGTACCTTTGTTTGATGATGCATCACCGCTAATGGGATGTTCAATAAGACTTAGGGTTAAGAAGAAAGGATAACAACAAGTAGTAGATTTTCTGGAGATAAGTGCATGTTAGATAAAATTACAAATCTTAAAAGTGTGGCTCGCCTGGCAGTAATGGCTATTGTATTGCCGACTGTCGTGGCGTGTACCCCCGGTGGCAAGATCGTTAGTTCAGCAAGTAATAATGCTGTTATTACTCTTGGTGACTCAATATTCGATGATAACAATGTAATTCAAACGACGCTTGAGGAGTATGCAGGGCAAACGTTCCGAAAATATACCCAGACCGGCGGTGAGCTGACGGGTAACAGACAGGCAATGTCAGTATACGATCAGTACGATCTTGCAAAAACTGATGACCCTAATATTGATACAATCGTCATGAATGGTGGTGGTAACGATATCCTGCTTCCTGTAATACTCGATAACGACCCCTATGGTTGTCAGAGCCCACGTAGCGACCGTACGTTTATTGAACAAGCTTGTCGCGACCTGATAGACGAAGTGTATATTGAGGCTGTTAATCTGTTGAATAGCATGGCGCTAGATAACGTCAATAATGTTATTTATCTAGGTTACTACTACACAACACGCGGCTGGTTGGGAGCGGCTCATCTCAAAGCGGCTATCGACTATGCGACTCCGCTGATGGAAGATGCCTGCACAAACAGCGCAGTAAGTTGTGCGTTTGTAGATACTAGAGCCCACATGAAAGGTTACTTGATCAAGAATGACGGAGTGCATCCTAACCAAGAAGGCTCGACCTTAATGGCAG
>JBFJVR010000272.1:0-4388 GCA_041624095.1 Oleiphilaceae bacterium | reverse complement strand
GCCAAAGTATATCGCGCTACGCCATCTTCGATCGCAAGCAAAACCCGGTCAGTTTGAGTGTTAATTAGGCTGCTGAAAGCCCTCAATTGATCAATGGCCGGACGCAGAGGCTAAAGGATATAGCAAAACGTAAACCGGCTAGCGGCTTGGCCGGCAAGCTTATTGTTCAGGAAGAAGCGTCGGATAGTCTTGATACAACGTTTCAACCATCTTTTCGATAGCGCGTATTTTACTCCGCCCTTCTTCAAGTTGTTCCTCTGGTAGACCTTGCGCTTCACCTAAAGCGACTAACTTACGCAGCTTTTCCAGTTTTGGGCCCGAAGCCTTGAGGTAAGAGCTGTAGACTTTGTAGCGCTCGCGTCGCTGAAATTCGAGATACTCCGCTTCATCGGCCAACTCTGCTTTACTGGGCACAGCCGATTCATCAGAACGCACAATCGGCGGGCTGCGTTCATCTCCTTCTACGACCGATTGAGCGAACACGGCAACTTTTGATGTATCGAGGTCAATTTCAGCAGGTTCATCATTTGGTACGGGTTGCGGAGCAGGTGCCAATGTAAGCGCATTTTCAGGGTGTGCTGGGGTGTTTTTTCGGCCATTGACCGGCTCATCATCAAGAGTCACACCATCAGCCAGCATATCTCGCGTGCCTAGTGAAACAACTTCGTGCTCGGCTTGCTTTTGCCCAAAGCCAATTAAGGCTAGCACCACTAAGGCGACAACTGACAAAACCGCTAACAACTTTACAGCGTTCACCCTTAGCGTTTTCACCTTTGAACCGCTTCTACGTCAGTCAGCAGGTTGAGCAACGTTTGTACGTAGCTAGTGCTTATCATGGTCATGGTCATGGGCTTGATGAAACAGGTCTACATCCTCGACTTCTTCTGCAGAAAAGGCACTGAGATACTCCGCCGACACACCTATTGCGTTTTTGTCCAGCAGTTGACGACGAAGCCCTATCACCTCACCTTTAATTTTTTGCTGTGCCACAGCTTGTGATGCTTTATAGCGAACTGTTTCACTATCCAGGGGAAAGTACCCATCATCGCGATCTGACACATAAACGATTTCCCAAACGCGATTACTTCCAGCTTTTTGCGGGCTCATAAATGCGGGGGAAAATTGCCCTACTTTTTGCGTAAATGGCAGGGTATTCAGCCAACCTTTAGCTGTGCTCCTCTCGATCCAGCCCAAGTCACCGGGAACCTTAAGCTTACGATCTTCATTAACGGAGAAGTGCCTTACCGCATCCGAAAAGTTCATGCCATACTGCAATGCTTTAGTGGCCTCATCGGCCTTTTTCTTACTATCCAAAGTAATGTGCTGGGCTCTAACCCTAAGGACCGTTTTGAATTCCTGCTTATTGGCAACATAGTATTTTCTGATTTCATCGGGTGTTACGGCGGCCGCGACTTCCTTCAGCCGATGATTATCGTCATGAATACCCGCTTTAAAACCTTGGTAGCGATAAAATTGACCAGCAACACGATTTTGATAGATGAAATCTTTTAAGGCGTTTATCTCGAAGGTTTCAAGACCGGAGTGATTTTCAATCCAATATGCCACATAGGAACGCGTCATGGCTCTCTGCGCCAGCGAGTTGAGAAGCCCTGTATCGGCATTGTGCAAACTGATTTTTTCCTGAATATTACTTGCTTCGTAGATATCCAAAAGGCTCAAACTTTGCTCTTCAGCTTTAGGAAATTTAAAGCCGATCACTTGCAGTTGCGCCGCTTCTTTTTGTTGCGCCGGGTTTAAGGCATGCACACGTAACATTGAGCCTGCTGGCTTTGCCAGCACACGCTTAAGCTGGCTTTCACTAAGCTTGAGCGGATGCGTGACATAAGTGCTCAGGCTACCCTGCTCGCTAGCCGCGATACTGCTCTTGATTTCGACCCTGAAGTGGTGCCGTACTATCGAACTGAATACATCCTGCAAAACCGTCTCACCGGCATAGCCTACTTTAGAGTCATCATTGAGTAGCTCCGCGCCGATAGATGCCAGCGCGTGCTCACTGAGCAAGCGGTTCATCACCAAACTCTTCAATAAGGTATGCTTGCTAATCGAGTCGTCCACTTCAGACTGGTAAGCAAAATAGATAGCAAAACTGCTTTTTGGTATATCCCAGCCTTCTACCGAAGCAAGCACCCTAGGATCACCGTTATAGGTTTGAACTCCTGCACGAGCTAGCACTGAGAAAAGGCTAAGTACGAGAAAGACTATGGTGTATTTATTCATAACAGGCGCAACTACAAAATTTATAAACAGCTAAAATACATGAGCACTGCATAGAATAACAAGAAGGAGGGCCTTCACCCACCTTCTTGCCGAACAGTTTAGTTATTAAAAGCGACTAAATGCATGATTAAGGATATGGACTGTCATCGCAATAGCATGAGGAATCGTCTGTTTAGCAACCTGTAAGCGATCATAGTGGCTTTCGCTGCTTAATACCATGCCGCCAACCGAGTAGGAGAACGCTCCACCTTCCGTAAGCAAAGGGCGAATATCGTTCTGACTGTACGGTACGCTGTTAAAGCTGCTCATCGCACTTTTGACCAGAGAAAAGTCATTTAAGTTTTCACTAAAGTAGTAGTCTGCCACCCACGCTTCCCAACCCGCATGGTTCAGGTCTGACGTTGTCCATGTATGATGTGGCTGCAGCAAGTCAGTGGTGTGTAGCACAAAGCCCAGAGTTTGCGCACTCGGCGAAGCAAGGAATTGGCTATACCAGTACTGCCCCAGGTTATCGATGGGCTGAAAAGGGATCTCCTGAAAGTCATCATACATAGATTTACTGGAGTAGCTACCCTGCCGGTAGTTGCGCTCTGTAATACCATAGGAGTTGTACTTGCTGTTTTCAGCTCCCCACCAGCCATCCATTCCGCCGTTGCCATCGTCCAGATGATCGTTACGCAACCACGATGCGGCTAGGTTGTCGACCGTACCCCAGACAGTTAACAACTCATAGTTATAACCACCGATATCATTTCCATGCGCGTCGGATCCACGAGTATGATTTTGAAAGTGCCAGTAAGAGGTGTACTGCACAACCGATGCACCCAGGCTCCACACAGGTGAGTATTGGCAATCTCCCGTTACTGCGCCGCAGATAAACGTATCCTGAAAGTCGTCTACATCGTAGGCGCCCTGGCCAAGTATGTCTGCAAGCTGCAAGACGCTAAGACCAGAGGCGGCGGCCACTGCTTCCAGCTTCGCGAACTCTGTCGTCGCGGCATTCTGCTGCATGTATTTCACCGCATCAATCACGATTTGTTTATGCGTACTTTGTTTCCAAGCATGTGCGTCAAGCGCACTCAGCGATAACAAGGTTGCCGCCAAGCACAACAGGGTTCGTTTAAACATTGAGATTCACCTTTATTATTTACATCTCCATAGCATTGATACGATGTCGTATTACCTAACATCAGAGACACTATGGTTTACTATATTAAGCTCATAAGATACTAACCGGTGACCACTATATTAGGCTTTCAGGCAGCCAGACATGCACCAGAGTCAGCAGTGTAAAGTGTACGAATAGCCAACCATTTTCCTACTAAAAATCAGGTTATTTCAGGTCACTAACGAGGTGTTTTAGACAGGCGTCGAGGTTTAAAAAGGTAAAAACGACACCCATAATGTGAAGCGTTGCGCAACTCGGGAGGTGAAGTGGAAAATGATCTTGGGCCTAATCTTTCGCAACCTTAATGTCGAGCTTGCTTAAACTCTCCATCGACATGGGGCGATGAAAAAAGAACCCCTGTACAAAGTCCACATGTTTGCCCTTCAAGAAAGCCAGTTGCTGTTCGGTTTCAACACCTTCAGCAATCACTTTGATATTGAGCTGGTGGGCAAGGTGAATTACCGAACTGGTAATCGCTCTGCTTTCCAGGTCTTCAGGAAGGTCGCGAACAAACGAGCGATCAATTTTGATAAAGTCGATGGGTAGCCTTTTCAGGTAACCCAACGACGAAAAACCTGAACCAAAATCATCGAGCGCGATAAGAATACCCAGTTTACGTATTTTCTTAAGCAAGGTAACGACTCTATCCGTATCACTAAGAAAGGTATTCTCTGTTATTTCGAGCTCCAAACGTTCTGCCGGGAAGTCATTCGCTTCGATAACCGATTCCAGATGTTCTAAAAAATGCGGGTGATGCAACTGCTTAACCGAAATATTAATCGCCATACGCAGGGGAATCCCGCGATCAAGCATTGCCCGCCCCATTTTACACGCCTGCTCAATCACCCAGTCACCAATTGGAACCACTGTCCCCGATTCCTCAGCAATCGGAATAAAATCCGCCGGGCCAACCAGACCCAGCTCGGGGTGCTGCCAACGAATAAGCGCTTCAACCCGAAGCTCAGCATCCCCTTCTGCCATG
>JBFJVR010000271.1:0-4430 GCA_041624095.1 Oleiphilaceae bacterium | reverse complement strand
CGTCCGCATCAGAATATCCATTGCTTTCGAGTTTATAGGCAAACAAAGCCGAAACAGCAGCAGCAACGATACCGCGTGGCGCAATCCAGCCCAAAAAGGCCTGTTCCTGCCAGGAGAGGTCGGTGCCTATCGCGGAGAGGAATACCGCAATTGGCCGAGCGATCAACATCAAACTGACGATCACCCATACCGGGCCCCAACCCAATACTGTCAAGGCATCAAAGTCCATACGTGCTGCCAGCAATATAAACAGCGCGGAGATCAACAAGACGCTGAGAGACTCCTTAAACTCGATGATCTCATCGACGGGCACGCCTTTCATATTGGCTAGCCAGATTCCCATAATCGTTACGGTTAGCAGGCCTGACTCATGCACCAGCAAATTCGAAAATGCATAGACCCCCAGCATGAAGGTCAACGTACCCGCATTTTGTAAGAACTGGGGCAACCAATGGTTGCGTAAGGCAGAACCTAATACATATGCAGATGTACAGCCCAGGGTAACCGCCAATAACAGGGTTGCGCTGAAGGTCATCAGGGTATGCTCGATCGCTTCGCCCTGCCCCCCGCTGGAGATAATGAACTCGTATACTAATACCGCAAGCAGCGCGCCGATGGGATCGACGACGATCCCTTCCCATTTCAGTATGTTACTGATGCGTGCATTGGGCCTTACCGCGCGCAACAAGGGCATAATTACCGTCGGCCCGCTCACCACGACAATTGCGCCAAAAAGCGTTGCCACGCCCCACGACAAGTCGACGGCAAATTTAGCAGCCAGTGTTGCTACAAACCAGGTCACCAACACACCGGTTGATAACAGGTTGCGCACCATCTTGCCATGCTCTTTCATCTCTGAGAATTTGAGGGTCAGACTCCCTTCGAATAAAATCACGGCGACGGCAAGAGACACAATAGGAAACAGCATATCGCCTAGGAGCTTATCGGGCTCTAATACGCCCAAATAAGGCCCAATTACGATGCCTGCTAATAAAAGAAATAGAATGGAAGGCAGACGCAAACGCCAAGCTACCCATTGGCAAATGAGAGAGATGACACCAATACTTGCTAGCGAAATAACCTGAAGTTCAACCATAGACTAATACGAGTCCCGATAACGAGGGTTTAAAAAGAAGCCATGATGGCATTCAGCACTCTACAATTAAAGTGCATATTGCAAGGAAAGCGAGGCCAGCATGGTGGAATGTGAGCAATTTTTAGTTTGCCAGCTTTTTCAAGATGCGAGATACCGCTACAAATCCAAAGCTTGCCGTCAGATGAGTTACCGCACCAAAACCTGAAGCGCAGTCGAGCTTTACAGGCCCCGAACTCTCGGGGCGGGCTGCACAAACGGTACCATCGCCCTGATCGTAAACAACTTGCTCGGTTGAATAGACGGCTTCGACGCCAAACTTACGCTTCGGGTTGCGACTATAAGCATGCAGACGACGCAGGTTATTTCTTACTTTTGCCAACAGTGGATCTTGAATTGTGCGACTTAGGTCATCTACTTTGATCTGCATCGGATCGGTTTGTCCGCCCGCGCCACCCGAAGTAATGATATTGATTTTATTGCGTCGGCAATACGCAATGATCGCTGTTTTTGCATTCACGCTGTCGGTCGCATCAAATACGTAGTCCATTTGCGGGACAATCAATTGCTGCACATTCTTATCCGTCACAAAGGCATGGTGAGCATGGATGGTTATCTCGGGGTTAATCGCGCTCATACGCTCCGCCATGACTTCCGTTTTCATCCGCCCGGTTGTTCCCTGCATGGCATGAATCTGGCGATTGCTGTTGGATACGCAGATATCATCGAGGTCAAAAAGCGAGATCGTTCCCACCCCCGAGCGAGCCAGCGCTTCTGCCGCCCAGGAGCCAACACCACCAATGCCAATAACCGCGACGTGGGCCTTGCGGAATCGCTGCAGCGCCTCAGCCCCGTATAAACGGGCAACACCGCCGAACCTGAAGCCGTAATCAGAACTCATTGTGACTACCTTATTCGCACAAAATACGGCATGTTACCGCAGATTTAATGACAGATCCCGTACACTCGCTCATGCTTTGGGGCGGGTTAGCTCTATGAAACAGCAGTACCAGCGCTACTCGCGGCTTCAGAGATTAAATGCTGCTGTAAGCCATAACGGCGGCGCTTGGTACTGGTCAGTTGGCTGATATCAACGATAACCAGTCCGTCCACACAGTCGTTAAAGTCGGGGTCAATATTGAAACCATGAAACAGCGCCCCACCCGGCGTGCACAGCTCAGTGTACTGCTTATAGAGCGCGGGTACGCTAAAACCCAAGTGCCCGAGTTGTTCCTTCAGTACAATAAACGCATCGCGTGCATTCAGCTCGCCAAACAAGCTCTCGACCCGAGCTTGGCTTTTATCATCCAACACATAGGGTCTTTTACACGCCACCAGGCTTTGCTCTGCACCATAGTATTTCTGATAATAGCCGACCATCAGGTCTTTGGCCGGGCGCGAAAAAGCATTGCTGATACTCACGGCCCCCAATAGATAGCGATACTGTGGGTGCCGCAGCAGAAATGCTGCAATACCCTGCCACAGGTAGTCCAGGCTTCGTGAGCCCCAGTATCGGGACTGCACAAAGCTGCGCCCTAATTCCAAGCCCGATGACAAAATATGCTCACTGCCCGGCTGGTAATCAAATAGGGTACGAGTATAGAGCCCCTTATTTTTCGCTGCTGCACTGGGGCACGAAGTCGGGCATAAGCGATAGGCTCCGACAATCTCAAGATCATTCCTATCCCATAAAACAATGTGCAGGTAATGCTGGTCGTAGCGATCAATATCTCTGCGACGACCGGTACCCTCACCAATAAGGCGGAAGGTTTCTTCTCTTAGACGGCCTATTTCTCGTATTACTAGCGATCCGCTGGTGTAGCGATATAGGAAAATTGATTTTTGGTCTCTGGTTTGCCCCAGCAGTTCACACTGTTCAATTTCTTTTCTCAACAGCTGACCATTTTCAGGGTGGGCGATGGGTGAAATTGTCTTGAATAAAGATGGTTTATCCTTTGGCAAACGATAGACTTGCTTACGAAATAGTCTGGCTTTCGTTTTCAACGGCAGGTTAAGGTCAATATGGCCTGCGGGGTCTACCAATTCGCCGATTCTGATCACCACCGAGTTTTCAGCATGTTTAAAGGTTTCGTTGATCAACCAGAAGTTCGACAAAGGTTTAGATATCAACGAAAGGCAATAGAAAAATAGCGAGTTTCGCGCCTCAATATGCATGGGTAACAGCGGCGCACGCGCCTTTTCGGCAATCATCAAAAACGCGCTGCTCCATCTGCCGTCTTTGACACCGGTCGCATTTATTCTGGACACCTCACCTGCGGGAAACAGGATAATCGCGCCTTCATTGTCGAGATGCTGCTGAATAGCCTGCATCGCTTCACCGCGTTCACCTTTATGTTTCGCAGGTACTTTAAGTAAAAGCGAATCGAGGGCCGGTGCAGAATTAAGTAAATGGTTATCTACAACCTTTACGTCAGAACGAACGCCTCCTACCAACTGGAGCAAGGCAAGCGCATCTAGGGTTCCAATCGGGTGATTTGCAATAATCACCACTCGGCCGCGCGCGGGAATGCGCTCTTTTTCACTCTGACGAACCACAAACCCAAAGTTGAAGTAGGCTAAAACGTGCTCGACAAACTCACTGCCACTACTATCGGGATGCTGTCTGCTGAACTGAGCCAGTTCTTTATCGTGACTCAGCATCTTCAGCAAAGCGATAGCGGGCTGCGACAACAGCCTAGAGCGTGAAAAAATTTTCGGGTAACGCTTAACAACAGCGTCCTGAATATTCAGCATATACGTTTCCAAATAAGCCAATACACTAATACAGCCTTTCAGCCAACCACCAACCTTAGGCGCGCATAGACTAATCTTTCGATGCCCTATAATAAAGCACTGTTTATGACTCCACGATTATGCATCGGTTTTTCTGGCTACTTTAAGGCAATATCAGCATTATTCAGACGAATGTTCCGACAACGACATTTGGTATAGCAATGATCAAACTCTATCAGTTTCCGATTTCACACTATTGTGAAAAAGTACGCTGGGCGCTCGACTATAAGGGCCTGGATTACAAGATTATTAACCTGCTGCCGGGGCTGCATAGCCGTGTCACCACAAAGCTCGGTAACAGCAGCGCAGTTCCGCTACTACAACACGGTGATAATACAATACAGGGCTCAGCCGAGATTATTTCGTATCTCGACCAGGCATTTCCGGAGCAGCGACTCACTCCCGAAAATGAAGAAGAACGAAAAGCCGCCTTGGAATGGGAAGCTTATGTTGACGAGCAAATTGGGCCACATGTTCGTCGTGTTTGCTATGAAACACTGTTACGACACCCTGAAATTGTTAAACCCTTTTTCGCCCATCAAGG
>JBFJVR010000270.1:0-4468 GCA_041624095.1 Oleiphilaceae bacterium | reverse complement strand
GCACCCCGTCATCCGCAAGATAGCCAGCCACATCCTCAATATTTGAAGAGACCAAATAAGGCTTGCGCATATTAAACTGGCTATACAAAGTAAGCTGGCTCACGACTTGTCTCGCGTATTATCCCTGTCTGCTTTTCGGGCTCATGTTATTTTTTTCCATTGACTTAAGAAGGCACTTTACATTTCGCAATCTTGCATATCCCGGAAGCACTAAAATAACGAATGAGGTTCAACCACGCTTAAGTGTTGCAGAAATTCGCCATTTGACCAAAGCTTAAAGGGGCGATCAGTGCTAAAAGTAAGGACTTGTCACAATGTTTCACCATCCAATTATCCCTTAGCAAGCAAGCTGTTACAGACATAAGCAAAAAAATTTCGGTAAGTGATTTTTTGTCATTATAAGTAAGCAAACACAAGCTATTTGCCCTTCCGTAGTTTTGTTCGTTCTGCAAGCAATTGAGCTGCGATAGAAACAGCGATTTCTGGTGGTGTTTTGCTGCCTAATGGCAAACCAATTGGCGCCTTGAGTCGCTTTAGTGCTTCGGCACCAAGACCCAGCGACGATAAGCGCGCAATACGCTTGCGGCTGGTTTTCTCGGAGCCCATTGCGCCAACAAAGAAAGCGTCGGTCTCCAATGCGGCCAGCAGTGCCAGATCATCCACTCTTGGATCATGAGCCAGGGCTACGATGGCGCAGTGCGCATCATGAAAGCGCTCTCTTACCAAATCGTCAGGCAAGCGCTTAAGGCACCCCACCGAAGCAGGATCAAAACCATTTCGGCTAAAGTAACCCTCCCTTGGGTCACAAAGCGTCACGGAAAAGTCCAACGACTCGGCCAGCGGAACCAGGTACCTGCTAACTTCACCGGCTCCAATAATCAGCAAGTTTTCCACTGGCCCCAAGGCGTGCTGCAGTGTGTTTTCCTCAAGCAGGATAGACGCCCTCCCTGACCACGGGGCTAAGTGCAGTTGCGAGGTTTCGAGCGTGCAACAACGGCAAACGCTGCTACGCGCATCAAGTGCTTCCCTGATCGAACGGAAATGTTTTAACGATGGTTCTGTGGGCTCATGGTACTCGACAAGAATCTGTAAGCGGCCACCGCAAGGTAGTTGGAAACGTTGTTGATCACGAAGGCTCTCTCCGTAGGTTTTGAGCAAGGGCCGGTTTAATGAAGACTGGCTTTTGAACCAAGCCAAGAGATCTTCTTCAATACACCCACCCGACAAAGAGCCCGACTGAATATCGCGCAGGGCGTTGTAAGCAAACAAACTACCTGGGGGGCGAGGCGATGCTCCCCAGGTATCGATTATCGTCACCAGCCAGACAGAATCGCCGCGACTTAGCCAATCACAAACTGATGCAATAACCGAATAGTTCGCACTATGCATTACCTAAACTTACGCCTAAGCCAAACGCAGAGGTAAACGACGTAAACGTTTGCCAGTAGCTGCGAAAACAGCACTTGCCATAGCAGGTGCGACTGGCGGTAAACCGGGTTCCCCTACCCCTGTCGGAGACGCATCGCTATCAACAATATGCGTTTCTATCACCGGGCACTGGTTCATGCGTAACAACTGATAATCATGGAAATTACTCTGTTGAATCTGGCCATTCTCAATCGTTATTTCGCCATACAAAGCCGCGGTAATACCAAAAATAACGCCGCTCTCCATTTGCATCCGCACGATATCCGGGTTGACCACAGTACCGCAATCGACCGCACATACGACTTTGCTTACCTTGATTTCACCATGTTCTATTTTTAGCTCAACCAACTGCGCAACATAGGTTCCAAACGAAATATGTGCGGCAATCCCCTGGAAGACGCCCTCTTCAGTTGTGCGCCCCCACGCTCCTTTTTCTGCCGCCAAGTCCAGCACGCGCTTCAAGCGTGGCGAATTGCTAAGCAGCCCCGCCCGAAATGCGTAGGTATCCTGCCCTGCTTCATGGGCCAACTCATCAATAAAGCCTTCCGTCACAAAAGCATTATGTGAATGCCCGACCGAGCGCCAAAAGGTAACCGGCACACCGGCATCCGCCTTGGTATGGCGAACTTCGACAGCAGGAATATCATACGGGAGGTTTTCTGCCCCTTCGTAAGGGGAACGATCCGCCGGGGTCATGGGGGTGCCTTCGGTCATCAAACCGGCATGCCCTAGCATCTTGTACATGAACTTCGGTGCCCACGGGAACATCGCCGGAGCGGCATCCCAAACATACCAGTCCATGATTTTCGGGCATACTATCTGATGATCCCAGCCACTAAGCTGCCCGGCACTATCGAAGGACGCTCTGATACGGTGATAGCTCGCGGGACGATACAAGTCATTCTGAGTGTCTTCTTCTCGCGACCAGACCAGCTTGATCGGCAGCCCGGTTTTATATGAAATTTCAGCCGCCTCACCGATAAAGTCTTGCGTGAGACGTCGTCCAAAACCACCACCAATAAACTGGTTATGAATAAACACTTCGTCCAAAGACAGGTCGGTGACCTTAGCTACAACGACCTGTGCTAGATCAGGCGCTTGAGTTGAAGTCCAAATGTCTGCACGATCTTTCTGAACATGGGCCGTGCAGTTCATCGGTTCCATTGTGGCGTGAGCAAGAAACGGAGCTTCATACTCTCGCTCTAACACCTTATTACTGTTCTTTATCGTTTTTTCAAGGTCACCATCGCTGCGAATACTATCGCCCTCATCTTCATCTGCGCGACGCTTATATAGCTCAAATACCTGTTGCGTATTTTTTGGCGCTTCAGCTTCTCGCGCCCATTCGGTTTCCAGTTTCTGCTGCGCTTGTCTTGCGGCCCAGTATGAAGTAGCAACAATCGCCACGCCGGTTTTGATTTCTACTACCTGCTCAACCGTGTCTAGCTGTGCTATCTCATCGGCATTAGAGCTCTTGAGACTTGCGCCAATATATGGAGAACGCGTCACCACTGCATAGCGACTACCCGCCACATTTGAATCGATGCCATAGACCGCGCTCCCCTTAACTTTCTGCAAGCTGTCCAGCCGCTTACCCGGCTTGCCGATATACTTGAACTTATCAGCCGACGTTAAGCTCGGTTCATCAGGCACATCCTGCTTTGCTGCCAGTCGTATCAGACTGCCAAAACTCAACTTCTTACCCGAAGCGGGGTGCACGATATGGCCCGATTCAGCACGTAAATATACCGAGGGAACCTGAAATACCTCTGCCGCAGCAGCTAACAACATTTCACGTGCCGCAGCACCCGTATGGCGCAGCGGCCACCAACTGGTCGATAAACTGTTACTGCCACCCGTCAGCTGCATACCATAATCCGGGTTGCGGTACTCCTTTGCTGCTGGCGCAAATTTGACCTCAATCTGCTCAGGTTCTGCGCCTAGCTCTTCAGCTAGCAGGGTCGTTAAACCGGTGTAGGTGCCCTGCCCCATTTCGACACGATCCAAAGTAAACAGGATGGTATTATCGGGCTGAATCTCCAGCCAGGCGTCGGCTTTCCAGTTACCTGCGCCATCAACTGCCTGCCGTTGAAAAACTCCGCAGGCCGTGAGGGATAAACCTAGCGACCAAGCGCCGGTTGCGGTCACCGTAGAGCTAAGTAACTGGCGTCTTGTTGCAGAAATCTGGCCAAGCTGTTTTGCCAGAGCGACTGTATTTTGATCGTGTTGATCATTCATAACGCCCCCTAGACCTTGGCTTCGTATGCGAGATCCGTAGCGGCCTGATTCAGGCCCGCCGCGCTCTTAATTGCCGCCTTAATGCGCGGGTAGGTTCCACATCGACAAATATTACCCGCCATCGCGGTATCGATATCGCTGTCGTTGGGGCGTGCATTTTTGGCGAGCAGCGCACTCGCAGACATCAGCTGGCCCGGCTGACAATATCCACACTGCGGTACATTGTGCTCTATCCAGCTTTTCTGCAAAGGGTGAAGTTCATCTCCGTCGGCCAAGCCTTCAATCGTCGTGATTGCCTGCCCCTCGACACTGGCAACGGGCGTAATACAAGAACGAATAGCCTCGCCATTTAGATGCACAGTACATGCACCACATAAGCCCTGGCCACAGCCGAACTTGGTTCCTGTTAGACCAATCTCATCACGAATAGCCCACAACAGCGGCATCGTGGGATCAATATCTAGCTCGATGGTCTTACCATTTAACTGAATCTGCATGGCTCTCCCCTAGCAATTAGACGGGCGCTATAAATGAATAAACCACTCATCGCATGGCCCAAACAGCCCGCCTATTGGCAATATTTTATTTGAAGTATCTAGGTATTGGTTTAGCTTGGATCGCGGGCCGTGTCTATTTATTAGGAGCGTAGTACGTGACCCGCGGTCACCAACAAAATACTAAGGGGAGAAAGCACTTTAATCAAGCAATACCTAAAATTAAACTCTCGCACTGCAAGCCGAACCCTACACACTAGCGCAGACCAAATTGTTCGCGGTTTTTCTGCTTGCTGTTATCGCCTTTT
>JBFJVR010000269.1:0-4522 GCA_041624095.1 Oleiphilaceae bacterium | reverse complement strand
TAGCTTTTAGCTTTTAGCTTTTAGCTTTTAGCTTTTAGCTTCTAGCTTCTAGCCTCCGACTTCTGGCTTCTGGCTTCTGGCTTCTGGCTTCTACCGTCAACCGCCTCAACCCACATCTTTCTTGTTCTTGGAGTCGGTGCTCAGGTTCTCATGCAAGGCAAACAAGTGAACTTTCTCGGGAGCCTCATTGGTCAGGCCGAACTCCAAGGTCCCCGCCCAAGCGCTGATACCTAACTCCTGAGCTTTGATCGTCAAGTATTGTTCATATGATTCGGTGGCGCTCATCTTGTCCAGCCACGAAGCATTTGGCGAGCGTGCAAAGCTGCTTCCTGATAGGCAACCGAACACCATGTTCAGCGACTTGAAGTCACCGCTCATGATTACATGTCCGTTTAGTCGTAGTTGCCAGGTCATAGAGGTCGCTTTTATAACTAAAAGTAGCTTAAATTATTTAATGTAAGTGTTTCGGTAATATTAAAATAACTCTGCCTTGATTAAAAACAAAACAAACCCAAGCGTGATCTGGATATCAATAATAAAACTTGTGGCAAAAATGTGTTGCGTATTGCTATTGCTTGCTAAAAGCCATTTTAGCTGACGGTTGTTTCTATTTTAGTAGATGCTTAAATTTTGACCTGCATTTGTAGGCGCTTTTTTGTATAATTCGCGCACTTTTTTCTAAGGTGTTTGCCTTTCTATATTCTCCCTATTTTTTGCAGGTACTTATGAGCTCAGATTTTCACGACACCTCTGCCACGCCTGGTGATGCCGCCCTGGCATCCAAGACTAATGGAAAAGTCGGGTTTATCAGCCTTGGCTGTCCCAAGGCGCTGGTCGATTCGGAACGAATACTTACCCAGCTTAAAATAGACGGCTACGATGTAGTGCCCAGTTATGATGATGCCGACGTGGTCGTGGTCAATACCTGTGGATTTATTGATTCCGCGAAACAGGAGTCACTCGACGCTATCAATGAGGCGATGAAAGAAAATGGTAAGGTGATTGTTACCGGGTGCATGGGTAAAGGTAAAGACGCAGAGTTGATACGAGAGCAAAACCCGGGCGTACTTGCTGTCACCGGTCCGCAAGCCTACGAAGAAGTGGTTGGTGCGGTGCATGAGTGGATACCCCAAACAGCAGAGCACAACCCTTTTGTTGACTTGGTGCCTGCGCAGGGAATCAAGCTGACCCCGCGGCACTATTCCTACCTGAAAATTTCGGAAGGCTGTAACCACAAGTGTACCTTCTGCATTATCCCTGATATGCGCGGTAAATTGGTCAGTCGCGCCGCTGGTGATGTGCTTGACGAAGCCGAGCGGTTGGTAGCCGCGGGCACTAAAGAGTTGCTGGTTATTTCGCAGGACACCAGCGCTTACGGCGTCGATATTAAGTATCGTACGGCGTTCTGGCAGGGGCGGCCGGTGAAGTCGCGTATGCTTGAGCTGTGTGAAGCCTTATCGTCGATGGGGGTTTGGGTACGTCTGCATTATGTCTACCCCTACAAGCATGTCGATGAAGTAATTCCGTTGATGGCAGAGGGCAAGATACTGCCGTATCTCGATATTCCTTTCCAGCATGCCAGTAAGCGCATACTCAAAGCGATGAAGCGCCCCGCTGCTGCAGAGAATAATCTCGAGCGAATAAAGGCGTGGCGGGCTATCTGCCCTGAGTTGACGATTCGCAGCACCTTTATTGTCGGATTTCCGGGAGAGACCGAAGCAGACTTTCAGGAGCTGCTCGACTTTCTGGGGCAAGCGCAGCTCGACCGCGTGGGTTGTTTTACGTATTCCCCGGTAGACGGCGCTAGAGCAAATGAACTGGCGGATCAGGTGCCTGAGCACGTCAAGCAGGAGCGCCAACAGCGATTTATGGAAAAACAGGCGCAAATCAGTGCCCAGCGTCTGCAAGCTAAGGTGGGGAGTCGTCAAACCGTATTAGTTGACGAAGTGACGCCCGAAGGCGCAGTTGCGCGCTCAAAAGGCGATGCACCAGAAATCGATGGCAATGTGTTTATTGATGGCGCTACACACTTGGTGCCAGGGCAGTTTGTTGAGGTCGAAATAGAAGAAGCTGACGAATATGATATGTGGGCTCATCTGGTTTGAGCCCTATGTCCTAGGCAATGTTGGGCCGCCGCCTAGCGAGTTGCAAGGCGGCACTGCTTTATTCGCTAGCTGTTTAGTTTCTTCTGAAGGATTTCATTGAAGAGCTTAGGGTTGCCTTGGCCTTTGGAGGCTTTCATTAAGGGGCCCATAAACCCGCCCATCAACTTCTTGCGTTTTTTCTCGTCGGCTTCCTGATATTGTGCAATCTGATCTGGCATGCCGGCTAGAACCTCATCGACCAGTTTTTCCAGTTCGCCAGTATCCGAAACCTGCTTTAAGCCCTGTTGTTCGATAATGCTGTCGACGTCGCCCTCATCTTGCTTCCATAAAGCGTCAAATACCTTTTTAGCTCCCGATGATGACAAGGTGTTATCTTTAACGCGTAATACTAACTTTCCGAGGGCCTCGGCCGTCAACGGGCACTGGCGGATGCTGATATCTTCACTATTCAGGCGCGCGGCCAGCTCACCCATGACCCAGTTAGCCGTTAGTTTGGCATCATTTGCGATGGCTGTTGCAGTCTCGAAAAGTTGTGCGATGTTTGCATCGGCTGCCAATATACTTGCATCATATTCCGACAGGGCGTACTGCTCTTCAAAGCGAGCTTTGCGCTGGTCGGGTAGTTCGGGCATGGATGCCCGAATGCTGTCGATGTAATCGTCATCAAATTCGACCGGCAATAAGTCAGGGCAGGGGAAGTAACGGTAGTCGTTTGCTTCTTCTTTGCTGCGCATGGATCGGGAAATATCTTTGTCGCCATCATAAAGGCGTGTTTCCTGAACAATTTCTCCGCCGTCTTCAAGTACATCGATCTGGCGCTCGACTTCAAGTTTGATGGCTTTTTCCATAAACTTGAACGAATTAAGGTTTTTGGTTTCAGTTCGCGTGCCTAGTTTTTCTTCACCTTTGGGGCGAATCGAAATATTCACGTCAAAGCGCATGGAGCCTTGCGACATCTCCCCATCACAGATCCCCAATGAACTTACCAGTGAATGAAGTTTTTTAGCGAATGCGACGGCCTCTTCGGCCGAACGCATGTCAGGCTCGGATACGATCTCGATCAAAGGTGTACCCGCCCGGTTAAGGTCGATTCCAGACATGCCGTGAAAATCTTCGTGCAGCGATTTACCCGCATCTTCTTCAAGGTGAGCATGATGAATGCGTACCGTTTTTTGGCGCCCGTCAGCTAAGGTCAGCTCAACTTTACCCGGGCCCACGATAGGGTGTTCCAGCTGCGTTGTCTGGTAGCCTTTGGGTAGGTCGGGGTAAAAGTAGTTTTTACGCTCGAATACCGAGCGTTTATTGATCTCGGCATCGATGGCGAGTCCGAACATGATGGCGTAACGAAAAGCCTGCTCGTTGGGAACCGGCAGCGTGCCTGGCATGGCCAGATCAACTGCGCTGGCCTGAGTATTGGGTTCTGCACCGTAGGCGGTCGAAGAGCCCGAAAATATTTTTGATTTGGTGGCAAGCTGAACGTGTATTTCCAGCCCGATAACTGTTTCCCATTGCATGTGTGTTTCTCCCGGGCTTAGTTGGAATAAGGTGAACGTGAGTGCCAGTCAGTCGCCTGCTGGAACTGGTGTGCGACATTCAGCATTCGTGCTTCGTCAAAATAGTTGCCTATCAGTTGCATGCCGACAGGGAGCCCGTTGATGCTTCCGGCAGGGAGTGACATCCCGGGAAGTCCTGCCAGATTAGTCGAGATAGTAAAAATATCTTCGAGGTACATTTGCACCGGGTCATCGCCCTTGGAGTCGAAGGCAAAGGCTGTTGAAGGTGCGGTAGGCCCGAGGATCAGGTCAACCTGCTTGAATGCTTCGGTAAAGTCGTTCTTAATTAACCGGCGAACTTGCTGGGCCTTACGATAATATGCATCGTAGTAACCGGCAGACAGGGCATATGCGCCGATTAGAATACGGCGCTTCACCTCATCGCCAAAGCCTTCGGAGCGACTGCGTAAATAAAGATCCATTAGATCTTTGGGGTCCTCACAGCGGTGTCCATAGCGCACGCCATCAAAGCGCGACAGGTTTGCCGAGGCTTCTGCCGGAGCAATGACGTAGTAGGCAGGGACAGATAGGTGCGAGTGGGGCAGAGATACTTCTTTAATTGTCGCGCCCAAGGCTTCAAGCTCTTTAATTGCCGCTTGCAAAACAGTTTGCATTTCGCCACTTAGGTGTTCACTAAAGAACTCTTTCGGCAGGCCGATGGTGAGGCCTTGCATCGACTGTTCGAGCGTGGCGCTATAATCAGGCACGTCGTGTTTAATGCTGGTGGAGTCTTTAGCGTCGTAAGCCGCCATGACATTCATCATTAGTGCGGCATCTTCAGCATTCCGGGCAATAGGGCCGCCCTGATCGAGGCTGGAAGCAAAGGCAATCATGCCATACCGAGACACCCGTCCATAAGTCGGC
>JBFJVR010000268.1:0-4525 GCA_041624095.1 Oleiphilaceae bacterium | reverse complement strand
GATGAATTCCAAAATGGCAGCTCCGACTCATTGAGCCGGATTATGGCGGCGGTAGTGGTGATAGGTTTCATCGGGTTTTTACTCGACCGCTGCATGTTGCAGTTGCAACGCTGGGTATCGTGGGACAAATCGAGTGCTGCAAGATAGCGTGATGTTATTGCTTTAGTAATTGTTTCTGAGGAGAAAATCGATGAGTGTTTTATTGGATATCAGTCATATTGACATGGAGTTTCCCACGCCAAAGGGATCATTTACGGCCTTAAAAGACGTCGACCTGAAGATCAGGCAAGGAGAGTTTGTTTCGTTAATCGGTCATTCCGGTTGTGGGAAGTCGACCGTACTTAACGTGGTTGCCGGTTTACATCAGGCGACGAAAGGAGGGGTTATTTTAAATGGTAAAGAGGTCACTTCACCAGGGCCAGAACGGGCGGTAGTGTTCCAGAACCATTCCTTATTGCCATGGTTAAGTGCCTACGAAAATGTCGAGTTAGCGGTTAAGCAGGTGTTCGGTAAGCAGAAGAGTAAAGCCGAGACGAAAGACTGGATCGAGCATAATCTCAAACTGGTCCATATGGACCATGCGATGCACAAGCGTCCGGACGAAATCTCGGGAGGTATGAAGCAGCGTGTTGGGATCGCGAGAGCCTTGGCGATGCAGCCAGATGTATTGTTGATGGACGAGCCTTTTGGCGCGCTCGATGCGTTGACGCGTGCCCATATGCAGGATTCATTAATGGAAATTCAGAACGAGCTGAATAACACCGTGATTATGATTACCCACGACGTCGACGAAGCGGTTCTGCTTTCGGACCGTATTGTGATGATGACTAATGGTCCTGCGGCTACTATCGGTGAAATTCTCGAGGTCAAGCTGCCTCGGCCAAGAGAGCGCTTGGCTCTGGCTGAAGATGCAGAGTACACCCACCTGCGTTCACAGGTTCTCAAGTTTTTGTACGAGAAACAGCGAAAGGTCGAGGTTTTCGGTAGCTCTACGGAGGCAAAAAAGTCTAAGGATACCGCCGGTAATAGCAAGGCGGCATAGTTCATATGGGGTGCTTGGTTAGCGCAAGGATAAATAGTTAGGGTAATTCAATCAGATTGGTCTACCTACCAAGGAGATCATTACAACAGGGCAAGCGGATGCAACGGCGCATTCGCGTTGCTTCTTGGGCATTGGCGCTCATGAGATGGCAGTTTCTTCCTTACTGTCATCCTGAGCGCTTTTTTTATGTCCGGATAGGGGGTAGCTCGACTGCCCACAAAAACAGCAAGTTTATTGAAAGCGGTGCTTTCTTAATATGGTGATAGGAGTAGTAATGATGAAACAAACGAATAATATTTTAGGTCTGGCAATCGCTGTGTCATTAGTGTCGGCGCTTCCGTTAAATGCGAGTGCCAGTCTTGACGATCTCAGCAGCGCTGTGTCGTCAGGAAAGGCCTATGGTGATCTGCGTCTGCGCTATGAAAATGTCGCACAGGACAACTCGGCAGACGACGCCAATGCGCTTACCTTGCGCACGCGCCTGGGGTATACCACCGGGGCTTATGAAGGCTTTAGTGCTGGGCTAGAGTTTGAAGACTCACGAGTCGTGGCTGGCGAGAATGCTTACGAATTACCTGGCCCAGCCAGGCCAGCTGGCTACACAGTAAAGGGTAAGTCGGTTGTGGCTGACCCCGAGACCACCGAACTTGATCAAGGGTTTCTTCAGTATCAAGGTGAGAACTATAAGGTGAAGCTGGGGCGGCAGGTGCTGACGATGGATAATCACCGCTATGTTGGTCATGTTGGTTGGCGTCAGGATCGACAAAGCTTTGATGGGGCCAGTTTGCAATGGAGCCCAACCGAAGAGTTTAGTGCTCACTATGCCTATTTGGGGCAGCGGAATAGAATCTTTGCCGAGCAGGCAGATATCGACTCGAAAGATCATTTGTTAAATTTGGGATTTGAAACAGGCATAGGGAAACTTAGCGCTTATGCTTATTTGTTAGAGGTCGACAGCGCTAATCACAATGCTTTGGATACTTTCGGCCTCCGTTTTTCGGGGGGCACCTCAAGTGACGATATCAAATACCTGTATACGGCGGAGTATGCCAGTCAAAGAGCTGAAGCGGGTAGCTCCGGGTACGATGCTGACTATTTCATGCTGGAAGCGGGCGCCGTTCTAAAGGGAGTGACTGCTAAATTAGGCTACGAAGTATTAGGTTCTGACGATGGCGGGTATGGCTTCAGCACGCCCTTAGCGACCTTGCACAAGTTCAATGGCTGGACGGATCAGTTCCTCAATACGCCAACTCAGGGCCTGCGCGATATTTATCTGAGTGTATCTGGAAAGTTGGCAGGAGGGAGCTGGCTTGTTGCCTATCACGATTTCGCTGCGGATGATTCAGCAACCAGTGGAGTGGATGATTTGGGAAGCGAGATTGAGCTGCTCTATAAGCGCAAATTCCACAAGCACTACAATGCAGGTATCAAGTACGCCATGTACTCCGCCGGTGATGCCGCCGCAAACAAGGTCGACACAGACAAACTATGGGTGTGGGTCGGTGCCAGTTTCTAAACTGGTATTCTGCCTTTAGGGCTGAACCTCTACAAAAAGGGGTTCAGCATACGGCCAAAGAAGCCGGTCATTTTCAGCGGGGCATCCAACACTGCAAAGCAGATACAGTCTTCTTCGATCGACGCTTTTGGCTGATGAATCGTGGTGGTGTCTGCGAGAATAAAGTCGCCTTCGTTGTACTTGCCAGCGAGGTCAGAAAAACTGCCAGACATTACCAGGGTAAACTCCTTACCACGATGGGTGTGTTCTGGTAGTTCCTTACCCGCCGCGATTTTATATAACTTCGCAGTAAACTGCTCATCGCTCAAGGGGAGCTCAAACTCTTTGATGCTGCGGCTCATCCCCGACCATTTGATGCTGTTTAGCCCCTCTGGTAAAAAGCGCCACAAGGCCCTGGGTAGTTTCGGGTCAGGGCATGCTATCGCTGCTCCGGGACTTTCCTGAGGATCGGCATCATCCAGCTTCGCGAGTACACCATCTAACACAGCAGGCTTTACCTCTTGTGGAGCAGTGTGAGCGAGCATTTCTCCGCCCAAGTTTTCGTAAAACGCCATGCGTCTTTTACAGCTGGCACATTTCTCGACATGACACGAGACCATAAGGCCCAGAGCATTGGGCTCTTGGCCAGCAGAAAAAGCCATTAAAAGTTCGTCAGAAGGATGATAATTAACCATGTCATTTGCTCTTTGGCGAGGGTGTCGAGTTTCTTCATAGCAAGCCTGAGCCTGGACTTGATGGTACCCAGGGGTAGATCAAGGTCGCCGGCAATTTCACTATGAGACTTCCCCTCAAAATAAACTTTAAATACGATCTGCCGCTGTTCTTCTGGCAGTGTCTCAAGCAGGTTACGCACAATGCCGACGTTCAGATCACTTTCAACGTCACTTTCCAACTCGTTGCCAGTTTCTTCAGGGAACAGGTCATCGGACATCACTGTTTCAAAGCGGCCTTTACGGGCAAAGTCGATGCGACGGTTACGTACGATGGTATATAGCCAGGTAATGGCGGTTCCCGATGAGGGCTTGTAAGTGTGCGCTTTGCGCCACACGGTCAACATGCATTCTTGTAATAATTCGTCTGCATCAGCGGGGCTTGCGCCACACTGAATGGCGAAAGCTTTTAGGCGCGGAGCGGTGGTATTGAATAATTCCACGAAGGCCTGCCGGTCTTTGTCTCTGGCGACCCTGACAAGCAGGTCATCCAATGGACGGGACTCGGAAGCATATTCTTTACTCAAGAGAATTTCCTTGTTGATGCGCTCCGATTCAAAGCTTCTAACTCAGCGGCCCGCAAGCTATACATGGGCAAGAATGTAAAGTATTCATTCGCGCAGGTAAAGAGCAGTAAGGGAATATACGCCATGGTTGATCTAAAAGAGCTGGGTGATCGTAATGCTTGGGAATTACGAAAAGCCGTGAGATACCCCAGATTTGACGATGGGCATGGTTTAGGGTCGCGGCGCGTAGCGGTAACCGAGCAGAAATAAAAGGATGGATACTGGATGAGCGATATCAATGAAATGACATCAAACGGCAAACCCGCCAAGTCAGGCCTTGGCCCCGACGCAGAGCAGAGGTCTTTTCACTATATTGTTATCGGTGCGGGTGTTGCAGGGCTGAGCTGTGCATCCCGCTTGATGGATAATGGAAAGTCTTTGTTGGTGATCGAGAAAGCGAGAGGTAGTGGTGGGCGTTTGTCTTCAAAGCGCATTGCGACCTCGACCGTAGAGCCTTTAGGTTTCGACTTGGGGTGCAGTTCGTTTACCGCAAAGCATGATGATTTCAGGCAGCAATTATCGGCTTGGAGCGAAAGCGGTCGCGTGGCAAGCTTTGCAGCTGGGCCCGCCAATGACGATCCTCGCTGGGTCGGTGTGCCACGTAACTCAAGTATTACCCGTGGTATGGTGAACGATGTGGAGGGAAAAGGCGGACAGCTCGAGTTTGCCTGCCGAGTAAGCCGTGCCCGTT
>JBFJVR010000267.1:0-4531 GCA_041624095.1 Oleiphilaceae bacterium | reverse complement strand
GATACGCCCCTGGGTTTCAAACGCGTCTCGGGTCACAGTTGGGTAATAAAGCAACTTTTCACGGATTGCATCGCCAAAGTACTCATGCTGAGGAAGCTCCTCGGTAATATGCTCGCGATAGGCCAACTCCGAAGTGTAGCGAGTGCCATGCGTCAAGATAATTTTATCAAAACGTTCGTAGGTTTCCGGATCCTTGATAATGCTCAAAAACGGAGCAAGGCCCGTACCCGTGCTAATCAAATATAGGTTTCGACCCGGTAACAGGTGGTCCAGCACGAGTGTACCCGTTGGTTTGCGACTCATTATGATCTGGTCACCCACCTGCATTTTTTGCAATTTAGAGGTCAAGGGCCCATCAGGTACTTTAATACTGAAGAACTCCAGTTCTTCCTCATAGTTCGCGCTGGCGATGCTGTAAGCGCGCATCAGGGGCTTCCCCTCCTGCTCAAGCCCAATCATGATAAAGTGCCCGTTTTTGAAACGAAACGCGGGGTCACGACTGGTCTTAAAACTGAACAAGGTATCGTTCCAATGCGTCACACTGGTGACCTTCTCTTTCATAAAACCCGCCATATCTCTACTCCACTATGAGTTTAATTTCATTTGCCATGCAGTTTATTCGCGCATAACATATCTGTAAAACGCATTATATTTATATATTTAATCGGAAATACCGATATGAAATTTACCATCAAACAAATCGAAGTCTTTCTCGCCACCGCCCGCCATCAAAACATTACTCACGCGGCCAACGAGCTATCGATGTCGCAGTCGGCCGCCAGCGAGTCGCTCAAAACTCTCGAAGAACAGTTCAATATCAAACTTTTTGACCGGGTAGGGAAAAAACTACAGCTTAATCAGCTGGGAAACACTGTCCGACAACAAGCCGAAGTATTTCTGGATCACGCAAAAAATCTGGAAGACGTACTTAAAAGCAAAAATAACCATGGCAACATAAAAGTAGGGGCGACGCTTTCTATCGGAAACTACCTGGCGGTCACGATACTATCGGACTTTCGCAGTGCCTTCCCCGGAGCCAATGCCAGTTTGGAGGTCGCCAATACGACAGAGATTGCCAAGCGCGTTGCCGGTTTTGAACTCGATATCGGGCTTATCGAAGGCGAGGTGGCACACCCCGATTTAGATGTTATCCCATGGCGGGACGACGAACTGGTAGTTTTTTGCGCACCCAGCCATCCTTACGCAAAACTGAAGAACCTTGACGACGAAGCGCTCACCAAAGGCGAGTGGGTGTTGCGAGAAACCGGATCAGGCACGCGTCAAGCCTTTGACTACGCGATGCATGGCCTGCTCTCAAAACTGGATATCACCCTCGAGCTGCAACATACAGAGGCAATTAAACGCGCGGTTGAAAACGGTCTAGGCCTTGGCTGCCTATCAAAAATCACTCTGGTTGATGCCTTCAAGCGAGGCACGCTTGTGCCTTTGCAGGTCCCCCAACGGGACTTTCACCGTAAATTTTATTTTATTCTACAAAAACACAAGTACCGCAGCGCAGGCATCACCAACTGGATATCACTTTGCATGAATTACCAGCTAGACAAGTAAATTCCATTTTTGGCAAAGACGCATACACGGTAGATCTGCGAAAATAATCAGATCACGACGAAAGCCATATTTTAATGACAGGAAAAGACATGAAGTTTGACAACATTGTATTTGCCGGTGGGGGCAACCGGTGTTTTTGGCAGGCCGGTTTTTGGCAAGCAATCAACAAAGAGCTACATCTGGAACCAAAGCACGTCGCCTCAGTGAGTGCAGGCTCTGCTATTTCATGCGCTATCTTTGCTGGCGTGATGGAAGCAACCCTAGAAAATACCAAACGCATCATGAGCCAGAATAAGAAGAATCGCTACCTGAGAAATTTGTTCAACGAACACCCCGTCCACCCGCACAGCGTTCTTTATCGACGCATAGTTCAGGAGTCCTTGACCCAAGAGGCGCTCGACACTCTGCATCACGGGCCGGTTAACCATATACTTGTGGCGCATATTCCAAAATGGTTGGGACCACGGTCCGCTGTGCTGCTTGGGCTCGGAGCCTATCAACTGGAAAAGAAACTGCGCCAACCCGTACATCCGCAGTTCGGAAGAAAGCTGGGCTTTGAGTCGGAATTTATACGCTCCACTGATTGCAAAAGCGTCGACGAACTGTGTGATGCGATGATTAGCTCATCCTGCACCCCTCCGTTTACTCCGCTTATGTTTCGCGACCAGCGCCCCGTGCTGGATGGGGGGATGGTCGACAATGTCCCCGTGCATGGCGTTGATCCTTATCCCGGAAAGACGCTCGTGCTGTTATCTCGCCCATATAAAAAATTGCCATCGCATGGGAATCGAATCTACGTTCAACCTTCGCGCCCCGTTCCGGTTACAAGCTGGGATTACACCAAGCCCGAAGGTGTACAGAAAACGTACGAACAAGGCCTGGCGGATGGCTTGGATTTTCTGAAACAACAGAAAATAGGCTAAACCCGTGTGCATGCACGGTAATTATGTGACCCTGATCCCAATCGTTTTTGTTCGATTTTTTTTCAAAATGTAAGACAGATATACTGTCAAACCCGAACAAAGGACTCATTCAGGACCCAATTATTCATGCGAACGTCAACCACGCAGTGCTCATGTTTTAAGTTTGTCTTCCTGCTCCTTCCAATGATGTTATCGCTCTTGGTGGGCTGCACACGTTCAGATGACGACCCGATTACCAAGTCCGACGAAATCGACACGCTGAACATATATACACAACGCCCTGTAATTGAAACTGAAGACGGCTCTATTTTTGCCTACAACCCTAAATCCGGGCAAAACAATCTGCTTAGTCGCTTTAGCAACAAGCCAGGCTCAACATTCACTATGGACACAAACCCTGACAAACAAGGGTTCGACTACCTCGTATATGTGAAAGAAGATATCGTTTATCTACTAAACTATGTCACTGGCCGCTCCAAGGCTCTGGCTGAACTGGACGGCGAAATGTGTGCAATTTACCCACACAGAAAAGTATCTGAAAAGTCATTTGAGGACAGTAACAACTACCGGAAAATCATTAGCGATGAGTCTTTATTCTACGTATTGACCCATCCAACCAGTTGCTCTGAAGCCAGTGGTTTCAGCTATTTTCAGGTCGACTATGAGTTGGCAGCAAAAAACAATACGGTCGCGATTCTACCTGTCACCTCCGATCGTTTAAGCCCTTTATTAGTGGCAGATTTCGATTTTCGTGGCGGCACCTTGTTAGCGCCTATCGAAGGACGCTGGGGCTACCTTGGATACGACATTAACTCCAGCCAACTCAACATGCTGGACGAAAACCAACAACCCCTATGGTCGGTTTACCTGCCCTACAGCACAACCCCTCCCGCTTTTACACAAATCACCGACGACGAAATACTACTGCAACGAGATCGAGATCTATTTATTATCCCTGTCGATGAACTGTTCAGTGTATTGGAGGAATCCAACACATCTCCCCCAACGATCCCCTCATCCAGCAGAGCCCAAGCCTTATTCAGTGACGACCAGATAGACCATACATTAAGCACCGACACCCTTGCTATTTATGACACGGCCAGCAATACCAGGCAGTTCGTCATTAATGACAATAATGCACTGTATTATTTTGATGGCAATATGCTTTCGGCGCTAAACAATACATTTGACCCGACTCTGGAGTCCCTTCAATTCGGCGTGACTGTTGATGAGGTTATTTTTGTTGCTAACTACTATGAAGACGCGGCGATTTTAAGCCAGATTGAGCCCGGAGCCGGCATAGAACAGACCATTCTAACCGCTGATTATTTAACGTTTTTTATTGCAGATAACGAAATTTACGTCAGCAGTCAGATTACAGACGAATCGCCATCGAATATCTCTTATCGCTTTAATCGCCGCCTGGAAAGCACCCCATACGATAACAGCATGTTTGTTAAGCTTTACCGGCAGGATAAAGACGAAACCACACCTTTGCTGCTGAGTAGCGACACGATAAGCACTGACGGCTACTTAACCAACCCCGAACTCTACGCCTACGACCCGGTAGAAACAGATGGTCGAAAAGTAAGCTTAGTAAATGGCGTAGCCGAGCCCTTCAGTTTCGGGCAGCTAGATGGTAATACTTCTAATTACTTCCTCTCTAGCCAAATTAATGACATATACGGTCTCTTGGAATTCGAACTTATAGATACCGACTCACTTGAAAGCCGCTCGGATCTATACTTTTTCAACCCTTCTGAGCGGGACTCGTTGCAGCTTATCTCTTCTTACGTGCTGGACTAATGAAAAGCATTAAATATCAGAAACCAAGTAGCCTTGCAGCACTTAAGATCGAACGCCAGGGTGCACAAAAGGATCGCGGATACATGCAAGTCAACCTCATAGTGCGCCAAGCATTACATATGGTCATTCTGAGCTTCAGCATGGCCTTACTCAGTGCATGCAGCGATACTGGAGCCAAAAGCGGATTCATCCCACCGCGCTTCGTATCACCGACCGCCCACCCCTATATTCTC
>JBFJVR010000266.1:0-4585 GCA_041624095.1 Oleiphilaceae bacterium | reverse complement strand
GGATCCGAAATGAACAGAAATATAACCCGTCAACGCGGCTTTACCTTAATTGAAATCATGGTGGTGATGGTGATTCTAGGTTTGCTTGTCGCCGTCGTCGCACCGAATATTCTCGGGCGTGGTGAAGAAGCCCGCATCGGCGTAGCCAAAACCCAGTTGCGTAATGTGAGTAATGCGCTCGATTTATACAAGCTCGATAACTTTAATTACCCAAGTACCGAACAGGGACTGGAAGCGCTGGTGAACGAGCCCTCTGGTTCGCCTGCTGCAAAAAACTGGAACAAAGACGGGTATTTGCCAAGTGTGCCTAAGGACCCTTGGGGTAACGAGTACCAGTATATTAGCCCCGGTTCCGAAGGGCCTTACGATCTTTATTCGTTTGGGCCCGATGGCAAAGAAGGTGGTTCAGACGAAGGGGCGGATATCAGCGTTCACGACCTGAACTGATTCCCTCGCGACTAAGCTGATATGTTAATCACAGCGAACCCAGCAGTAAGTGTCCGATGGTCACGCAATACCGGCTTTACGCTGATAGAGTTGCTGGTTGTTATGGTCCTGCTGGGTCTGGTTGTAGGTATTGCGGTGACCACTGTCGGCAGTGGCAATCAGCAAAAGGAATTGCAAAACGAAGTTAATCGCTTGCATGCAGTCCTTAGGATGGCCTCTGAAGAGGCGATTTTCAGTAACACCGAAATTGGCGTTTTAGTGGATAATGAGCACTATGAGTTTCTGGTGTATGACGAAGAAAAGCGCCAATGGAAGAATGCTGAACAAGCCTTTTTACGCAGCTATAAGCTTCCGGAATGGGTGACGGTGGATTTTCTGCGTGAAGGTAGAGAGCGGAAAATGCTGGGCGACGAAACTGGCGACAGTAGCCTCAGTGAAGGGAAATCCCTTAAGCCTCAGTTTATGTTGCTTTCGAGTGGCGAAGTGACAGGGTTTAGAATCGGTTTGCAGATCGATGCTGATGCAGATAGCCGACGCGAGATACTCACCAACGAGCAGGGCGAAATCGTTTTAGCGGACAGGGAAAGTTAACGCAGTGAGCTTACGTCTTGCCAGATACCTTCCACTTAAGCACTCAATCAATGGGCGTCAACGCGGTTTTACCATTCTCGAAGTTCTCATCGCACTTAGTATTGCAGTGTTGTCGAGTCTGGTTGTATCGAGTGCCGCCGGTTCAATCGTTAATCAGTTCCAAAGTATTCAACTAAAAACCTATGCATCATGGATCGCTGAAAACAAGCTCGCAGACTTACGCCTTGGTAAGTCAATGCCGCCAGCAAAAGAATTCAAGGAAGACGTCGGATTTGCTAATTTTGAGTGGCAGCTTATTACACGGGTAAGTACGACCGATAACCCTGATATCAATCGTGTCGAAGTAGACGTGTTGTACACGCATGACAACGGTGAACGCAGTAAAAAGCATACTCTCACCGGCTTTGTGGGGCGTTACTGATATGGCGACGCGAGTATCCGCAAACCAAGGGTTTACGCTCCTCGAAGTACTTATAGCAATTGGTATTACGGCGCTGATAGGCTTGGGCGCATGGTCCGTTTTGAATCTGGCGATCCGAACCAGTGAAGTGACGCAGGTGCAGCTTGAGGCCTTTGGTAAACTTCAGAAAGCTGTGTTGTTTATGTCGCGAGACTTCCAGCAATTGACTCCACGAGCGATTAGAGATGAGTTCGGCGACAGGCAAGCAGCTGTGACCACCAAAGGCGAGTTTTATCTCGTAGAGTTTAGCCGTGTCGGGTGGCGTAACCCGATGCAAGATGGCCGCTCGGATATACAACGGGTAGCGTACGAGCTGAATCAAGGAGAATTGATTCGACATTACTGGCCGGTGCTGGATCGTGCTCAAGACACCACAAGTGTCCATCGAACGCTTATACCTGATATTGAGTCGATCAAAATCCGCTTTATGAATAGCAGTGGCGGGTGGCTTGACGAGTGGCCGCCCGAAAGCGATAGCAAACCGGCTGACCCGATGTTTGAGCTTAATCAGATACCCAGGGCCATAGAACTGAAGCTAAGCCACAAACGCTTCGGCGAGATACGCAAATTATTCGATACCGGAGAGTATTTCGCCAACGAGGCAATTGCCAGTAAAAACGGGGCAGGACAAGCCCCTGATGGAGAAGAGCCTTCTGGGGAGGGCGAAAAGTGAGTTTTTCACTCTCCAAACAGCAAGGTGTGGCGTTGATGATCGTGATACTGGTATTTGCACTGGTGTCGATACTCGCGGTGGGAATGTATAACCGGCAAAGTATTTTTGTGCAGACTTCAGCCACGCTATTTGCGCAAAGTCAGGCTTATGAGTACGCATTAGCTTCCGAAATTTATGGTCGTAGGCTCTTAAAAGCCGACTGGGACGAAGACAAAGAAGATAACGAGTTTGTCGATGACCTAGAGCAAGTTCAGAATGCGATCGTTGTACCGGTAGAAGAGGCTATTTTAGAAGCGCAGTTCAACGATATGCATGGCAAGTTAAATGTGAATGACCTGGTTGCTTTGGATGGCAGCCCTAATCCCTTGATGGTTACTAGAATGAAGCGCCTCTTAAACCGTTTAGCGCTCGAAACGGTCAAGGTGGATGCAATGATAGACTGGCTCGATGAAAATCAGGAGCCGAATGATTTCGAAGGTGCAGAAGACGGGGAGTATCTGGTGGCGGACCCGCCATACCGAAATGCGGGTCAGCGTTTTCAGCATGTTAGTGAATTATATTTGCTCGCTGGAGTTGATAGAAGTGAAATAGATAAGTTGTTGGCTCACGTCTCGGTATTACCGCAAGGGCGTGCGGCCATTAACTTGAATACCGCAACACCTGAGGTCTTGCAAAGTCTGGTCGAAGGGCTTGCTGATCAGGTTGCCGACGACCTCGTCGCTGCCCGAGAGGAAAAGGTCTGGAAAACCGTCGATGAGTTCAAGCAGGAGCCTTTTTTAAAAGGCATGAACTTTGATGATGCTTATCTGGCGGTACATTCCGAGTTTTTTGAAATCGCGACGCGTATAAGTTTATCCGACAGGGTTGTTAGTTTAGTCTCACTGTTACACAGAGAACCGGATGACGGCACAATCAAGGTGCTGAGCCGTGACCAGGGCCAAAAATATCTGATCACCAAAGAAAAAGTGGCGCTATAGTGAGAGAATTAGTGCGAGAAATAGTGTGGAAGTAGACTTACTTAAACCGCTTGTCGTGAACTGGCAACTTTGCCTAGGGCAATACTCTACGTACAATACCAATAATAAACTTGAATTCAGGTAAGTGAAATTATGCCGAATAGACTTTTTCTAAGGCCAGTGAATGATGGCGCATTGGGCGATGGACTCAGCCACGCGTTTGACTGGGCGCTCTATGATGTGACCGGTAGAAAAGTTAAAAGCGGTGGCGCGGGTGACCTGGATATCATAGAACAGACCTTAATGCAGAATGGCATCGACAATCTTGAGGTGCTGGGTCTCTGGCCGGCCAATCTTGCGTATTGCAGTTATGTCAAATTACCCGGTAATCAATCACGCTATATTAACCAGGCGCTACCTTTCGCAATCGAAGAACAACTGGCTCAGGATGTTGATTCCGTCCATCTGGCTTTGGGAGAGAAGGCGAAAGACGGCGCGTTTCCGGTCGTGGCAGTCGATAAGGCCGGGTTTTCAGCCCTGTATACCGTGCTTTCGGAGCAGCACGAAGAGCGCCCGCTAAATGCTTTTTATCTTGATGCGGCAATGCTTTCGCTGCAAGACTGTGATTTAGCAATATGCTTTGCGGATTCAAGAGTGTTGTTGAACAGCCGCAAACATTTGGCGCTATCGATAGAAAAAGATAATTTAATACCCTACCTCGATGCGCTGTTTTTGGGTACGGATGAAGAGCGCGATGCTGATCAGCCATTCCGGATGCAGCTCTATATCGAGGAGGCAATGGCAGACGAACTTTCGATTCTGCAAGCCGAGTTACAGCAGTACCCAGGAGTAGAAATTACCACCACGGTGCTGGAGATTTCCTGGTTTGAACTACTGTGTGAGTCTTATTTTCACCGTAGTCGCCTGCCTATTAACTTATGTCAGGGTGAGTTTAAGCTGAGTACGGCGTCGAGTGGGCTTTGGCAGCGATGGCGCTATGTTGCAATGATTGCCGGTTTGGGTTTGTTAGTGCAGCTGGGCGTATTTGTTGGCAAGGGTGTTTACTATCAACAGCAAGCTGATCGTATTGGCGAGCAGGCCGTGCAAGAGTACAAAAAATATGTGCCCGCCGGCCGCGTAAGCTCGATAGACAAACTGCCGCGCATCATCAAGGGGAAGTTAAATCAATTGAAGCAGCAGGGTGGCGCCGAGGCGGACTTCCTGACTTTACTGGGTGAGGCTGGTTACCAGCATTATCGCTCGTCGGACAAGAATGAAATGGTGTTTAACAGCATCAACTTTAACGCGCAGCGCAACGAGCTGGTTATAGAACTTAAGGCGGGGAGCTTTGACCAGTTGGAGCGGCTAAAGCAGGCCATCGTTGGCGCGGGTATGACGGCAAAGATTAGCTCTGCAGTCCAAGAAGACAAGCACTATCGCGGCCGCATCAGCGTCAGC
>JBFJVR010000265.1:0-4593 GCA_041624095.1 Oleiphilaceae bacterium | reverse complement strand
TGCACTGCAAAGCTATGTGAATCACCACCGTAAAACCGCGAATTTTGTATTGAAAGAGCAAATCCAGAACCCTTTCGCGTCGCTATTTACTGCCATTGTTATCGGCATTGCTTTTGTTTTGCCGGTGTTGTTAGCCATTGTGCTTAACAATATACAGGCTTTAAATTTCGGCTGGGACGGTAGCGCAAAGATTACGCTATTTCTGAATGATAGCCTGAGTGAATCCGAGGCAATATCACTTACTCAGGAGCTAGAGCGTAAGAACAACATATCCTCCAGCCTGTTTATTTCCAAACAGCATGCGCTAAATGAGCTGGCTCAATTGGTCGAATTGGAACGTGCTGCGAGTTATCTCGACGATAACCCTTTGCCTCACTCGATAGTCATCTCTCCACACGCATCGTTAGTCGATATTGCACATATTGAGGCGCTGACAGAACGGCTCGAAGCCCTCCCAGAGGTTGACTCGGCACAACTCGATGTAATGTGGGTCAGACGCCTTAGCGCCATCACTTCTTTTTTTGAGCAAGCCGTTTGGCTAGTAGGCATCATGCTATCGATGGCCGTATTGCTGGTACTTGGCAACACAATCCGGCTCGCCATCGAAAACAAAAAAGAGGAGATTATTGTATTAAAACTGGTCGGGGGCACTGACGCCTTTGTTTGTCGTCCTTTTTTATATATGGGCATGTTTTTTGGCCTGGCGGGCAGCCTGATCGCTATCGCGCTCGCAACGATGATACTTGGTTTGCTTAACAGCTCCGTCGAAGAAATTGCGCGTTCATATCAAAGCCAGTTTAGTTTGTCAGGCCTTAATTTTGCTTCTACAATTTTGCTGTTAGCAACCGGAACAGGACTTGGCTGGCTGGGTTCCTGGCTTGCGGTTAGAAAACATCTGAAACACATTGAACCAACTTGATGGTTTAAACGTAAAGGACACAATAGCCCAGTAAGGTTGCGTAATTGAACTTTTCGCGACCTTGAGGGTCGAACTCCTTAGGTGTTAGAATCGTAATCCATTTAAATTGGAGGTAAAAAGTATGGGTACAAGCTTACAGCCCGTCGATATGCTGATTCCTGGCGCGAATCTGGAATCGTATATTCAGGCCGTGAACAGTATCCCCATTTTATCACTCGAAGAAGAGCGAGAACTGGCGGAACGCTTACATGATGAGAACGACCTTGAGGCTGCACGCCGCATCGTCATGTCTCACCTGCGTTTTGTTGTGCATATCGCAAAGAGCTATTCGGGATACGGTTTATCTCAGGCAGATCTAATTCAAGAGGGAAATGTCGGCCTTATGAAGGCCGTTAAGCGCTTTAACCCGGAATTCGGGGTACGCTTGGTGTCATTTGCTGTGCATTGGATTAAAGCCGAAATGCACGAGTTTATTCTGCGAAACTGGCGTATCGTCAAGATAGCCACCACCAAAGCACAGCGAAAAATGTTCTTTAATCTTCGTAGTGCCAAGAAAAAACTTGCTTGGTTTACGCATGATGAAGTGCAGTCGGTTGCCGCGGACCTCGGTGTCGAACCCAAGGTAGTGCAAGAGATGGAAGGCCGTTTAAGCGCCCACGACGCCTCATTTGATATGGGCGTCGATGACGATGACGACACAGCCTACCAGGCACCGGCCAACTATCTAGAAGATCATAGCCATGACCCGGCGAAACGGCTCGAGAAGCTGGACTGGACACATAATTCCAATACCCGCTTACACGAAGCCCTAAAAACGCTCGATGAACGAAGCTATGATATTCTCAATAAGCGCTGGTTAAGTGAGTCAAAGTCTACCTTGCACGAACTGGCCGATGAGTATGGTGTCTCTGCAGAACGCATTCGTCAGTTAGAGAAAAATGCCATGAAAAAAGTAAAAGGCATGATTGAGGCGTAAAGCTTTGCTGTATCAAATAAAACCGCCTAGTCTGGGCGGTTTTTTTATGTCTTTTTGATTATCTCAAACACGCTAAAGGGTACACATGTGAATATCGCGTTTATCGGAATTGGCTTAATGGGGAAACCCATGGTCACACGCCTCCTAAAAGCCGGCTTTAAGCTGCGACTTTGGAACCGTACACCCAGCAAAATGCAGTGCTTCGCCTCGCAAGCAGTCTTAGCCAAGTCAGTTGAAGAAGCAATCATCGGCGCAGATATTGTTATTACCATGCTCGAAACGGGTGATATTGTGAACGAAGTGCTATATGAATCTGGCGCTTTCAGGGGTATCGCCGAAAGTACACTGGTAATCGACATGAGCTCAATTCCGCCAAGTACGGCTAGACAACATGCGCTACATATAGAGTCGGTAAGTGCTCACTACCTTGATGCACCGGTTTCTGGTGGAACGATAGGCGCACAGGAAGGAACATTGGCGATTATGGTAGGCGGTGAAAAACCTGCATTTGATCGCGCCTTCCCGATGTTCAAAGCACTCGGAAAAGCCACCTATATCGGTAAGGCTGGTTGTGGCCAGCTCACCAAACTCGCCAACCAAGCTATTGTTGGCATTACGATTGGTGCGGTCTCAGAAGCACTGCTCTTGGCCTCTGAAGGAGGAGCAGACCCTGCAGCCGTTCGTGAAGCACTAAGTGGCGGCTTTGCCGCCAGTCGCATTCTTGAGCTTCATGGGCAACGCATGTTAGATCGGAATTTCGAGCCGGGAGCGACGAGCCGTGTTCAATTAAAAGACTTACGGACCATCCTTGCCGAAGCTGCGAACAATAACCTTAGCCTGCCGCTCTCACAGCGTAACTATGAGTCCTATCTCTCATTGGTATCACGTGGCTACGAAAACCTCGACCACAGCGGCCTGTTAGTCGAACTCGAACACTTAAATAACACTCGATTAGGCGGCAAACGCGATGCTTAAATTCGCCGCTAATCTCACCATGCTTTTTCAGGAAGTGCCTTTTTTACAGCGCTTTAAGCTAGCGGCAGAGCAGGGTTTTTCCTATGTCGAATATTTGTTCCCTTACGCTTGGGACAAAAACACCTTAGCTGAGCTGCTACAGGAGAACCAACTTGAACAAGTTTTGTTTAATCTCCCCCCAGGTAATTGGAAGGGCGGGGAACGCGGCATCGCATGCCTGCCAGATCGCAAAAACGAGTTCCGGGACGGGGTCGAGCAAGCCATTGAGTATGCACAAGTATTGGGGGTACCACAGCTGAACTGCCTGTCAGGTTTAACACCAGAGGCAACAAAGCAAACGCTGTTGTGGGATACCCTACTAGAGAACGTCGCCTTTGCGACACAACAGTTGCAGAAGCATAATATTTCGCTGTTACTCGAGCCGATCAATAGCAAGGTAGACATGCCGGGTTTTTATCTCGACACTCTGGATAAAGCGCTGGCAGTTAAACAAGCTATCAACTCACCTAAACTGAAAATTCAGTTCGACATCTACCACATGCAAATTATGCACGGCGATGTAAGCCGCTTGCTTGAGCGTAACCTGCAGGACATCGGTCATATACAATTTGCTGATAACCCCGGAAGACACGAGCCAGGTACAGGCGAGCTCAACTTTAACTACCTGTTCCGTAAACTCGATGCTCTAGGGTATCAGCACTGGCTTAGTGCTGAATATATACCCGCGCATACCACAATCACCTCGCTCGACTGGTTTCACTCCATCAACTAGACGCCACTACTACCAGCTAGTTACAAACATTTAACTGGTCGCGAATTCGACAGCTATGTTACAAAACCAGTCTCCTATTGGGTCTTCCAATTAATTCCAGACAAAAAACAGGTAGTACAATCCATGAGTTGGTGGGGCAAAGTAATTGGCGGGGCATTCGGCTTCGCCCTTGTTGGCCCTCTGGGCGCTTTGCTGGGAGCCGCGCTAGGCCATAGTTTCGACAAAGGCCTAAAAGGGCTGGAAGACGAGCCAGGACTCGGATTCGGCGGTGATCAGGAGCGGATACAGGCAGCATTTTTCACCGCCACGTTTTCACTCATGGGGCGAATTGCTAAAGCCGATGGGCAAGTCTCTGCTGATGAGATTCAAATAGCACAGCAGACGATGGCAAGAATGCAGCTTAATGCCGCTCAAACTAGTGCGGCTAAGTCCTTATTTAACGAAGGTAAATCTGCAAGCTTCGACTACGTGCCTATTGTTGAGCAATTACGCAAAGAATGTGGCAGACGTACCAGCCTGCTGCGTATGTTCATGGAAATCCAGATCAGTACGGCACTCGCTGATCAGAACCTTCATCACGAAGAACAGCGAATTTTGCGCGATATTGCTCAACGGCTGGGCTTCCACGAGCGACAGTTTGAAGAATTATTGGCGATGATCGCAGCTAGTCAGCGCTTTTCGGGCTTCGACTCACATGCGGGTAACACGCATAATGTTAACAGAGGCATTGAAGAAGCATACAAAGTACTGAATGTGAACAAAGGCTGTTCCGATATCGAACTAAAAAAGGCTTACCGAAAGCTGATCAGTCAGCATCATCCGGACAAACTGGTATCTAAAGGTTTACCCGATGAGATGATGAAGCTGGCAACAGAGAAAACCCGGGAAATAAAAGAAGCCTACGAGCTGATAAAGCAACATCGAAAACATTTAACGTAGAGGTGAAAATGC
>JBFJVR010000264.1:0-4612 GCA_041624095.1 Oleiphilaceae bacterium | reverse complement strand
CGCTCGTTCAAAGCTTGCATCAGGCTGCCGACCTCGGCGCTTCGCAAACTTCAGTTGTGGATGAGCCAACACAAGCGGATCAAGCCCCGGCGGAAAATATACAGCTCACCGAGCCAGCAGAACCTGAAGCCATTGACTTCGAGCTAGACCCAGAGCTCGTAGAGATATTTCTTGATGAAGCTCGAGACATTATTCATAACTCAGGTGCGTTGTTGCACCAGTGGGAAACCGATACCCACAACCTAGAGCTTGTGGGTGAGTTACAGCGCGAATTACATACCTTGAAAGGCGGCGCACGCATGGCAGAAATCTCTGCCATTGGAGACTTGGCCCACGAGCTGGAAACATTGTTTGAACGCATTGTCGAAAACCGTTTTGGTGTTCAGCAAGGCATGATTGAACTGTGTTTGAGCTGCCACGATGCCTTAGCGATTATGGTGGATAATCTTGCTGAGGGGCGGCCTTCGGCACCTGCGAGTGAACTGCTTGCGCAAATCAAATCGGTCATCGAGTCCGGATCGTCAGTACCGGCCGAACCTGAAGAATATGTTCCCGATGACGACAGGCTAAACATAGAAATAGATGCCGGCGTATCGCAAGAGGCCCTCGAGGGCGACTTACTGCCGCTCTTCCTTGATGAAAGTAAGGATATTCTGAAAGCAGCAGCAGAGCATCTCGAACATTGGCACGAAGATTCAGATAGTCACGATGCGATTGTCGGCTTGCAGCGAGAAATGCATACCCTGAAAGGTGGGGCACGACTAGCCGATATCGATGCGATTGGCGATCTGGCAGATGCGGTGAATCGTCGATTAGAGCAAGTGCTGGAAGGCGCAGCCTGTGATCAGAATGAATTATTGAAAGCCGTTTCAAGTGCTTATCAAGAAATGACTGAAATGCTGGAACGGCTCATCCACGGTGAGGCAGTCAAACCATCTCCTGCTCTGGTCAGTCAGGTATTGTCTGCGGGCAAGCAGACTGAAACAAGCGCTGCGGATGTGCAAGCAAGCACGCAAGTCGAGTTGAGTGCTGACGAAGAAATTGATCACGAAGTACTGGAGATGTTCCTCGAAGAAGCGACAGAGTTAACCGAAGCGCTTGAGGAGCAAATTTCACTTTGGAGTAAAGCGCCAGAGAACGATGATCATAATCGCGAAATTCAACGGGTGTTGCATACTCTGAAAGGGGGAGCCAGATTATCTAATCTGACGAAGCTGGCCGATGAAAGCCATGAGCTGGAAACCTGGTTGATTGAAGCTCAAGAAAATAAACAGCCCTTTACTGATGAGCTACAGACGCGTGTATTGGGTAAGCAGGATATATTGCTCAAGCTCGTAGAGGATGTTCAGAATCTGGCGAGAGCGGCTTCAGTTGCGGAGCCCGCGGAATCTGAGAGCGCGAAGTCAAATAAAGCCGAGCCAGAGAAAACGGCCACGCATTCGAAAGCAGAGACTAAGGCCAAAGCGCCAGCTGTTCGCAAGCCCGAAAAAGCGACTAAGCCGGAACCCAAAAAAGCGGCGGATCAGCAGAAGGCGGCGCAACAGGAAACAATACGTGTATCAGCAGGCTTGCTAGATGAGCTGGTTAACCTGGCAGGTGAAACAAGTATTTCGCGGGGGCGTTTGGAGCAGCAGATTAGTGACTTCGGTTTCACTCTCGAAGAAATGTCGGCCACTATTGAACGGTTGCGCGAGCAGTTGCGCCGTATGGATATGGAAACTGAAGCCCAGGTATTATTCCGCGCCGAGAAAGAAGGCCTCACCTCAGTTGAATATGAAGACTTTGATCCTTTGGAAATGGACCGTTATTCCTCCATTCAACAGTTGTCGAGATCATTGACAGAAAGTGCGACCGACTTATTGGAGCTTCGCGAAACGCTGGCGAATAGAGCGCGTGACGCTGAAACACTGTTGTTGCAGCAATCGCGCATTAACTCTGAACTGCAAGAAGGTTTGATGAAAACCAGAATGATTCCGTTTTCATCTCTGGTGCCAAGGCTCAGACGGATCGTTAGGCAAATCAGTGGCGAGTTAAATAAGCAAATAGATTTTGATGTACAGAATGCAGAAGGCGAAATGGATCGTTCGGTGCTGGAACGCATGGTTGCCCCTCTGGAGCACATGCTGCGTAACGCATTGGATCACGGTATCGAGTTGGCTGAAGAACGTAAAAAAGTAGGCAAACCTGAAATGGGAACTGTGCGCCTGTCTCTTTCCAGAGAAGGCGGAAACGTCGTCCTGAAGATGAAGGATGACGGTGCCGGCATTAATGTTGACCGTGTCTGGGAAAAAGCACTCAGTCAAAAGCTGGTTCAGAAAAGTGCGAAGCCCAGTGAACACGAGATCCTGCAATTCATTATGTTGCCGGGTTTCAGTACTGCGCAGCAGGTTACCCAGATTTCCGGGCGTGGCGTTGGTATGGATGTCGTTGCCAGTGAAATTAAACAGATGGGCGGCTCCATCGCGATAGACTCTGTGCTAGGCGAAGGCACCGAGTTTGTTATTCGCTTGCCGTTCACGGTTTCGGTTAACCGCGCCCTTATGGTGAATACGGGTGAAGACTTTTACGCTATCCCGCTGAATACCATCGAAGGTATTGTTCGAGTGAGTCCATATGAGCTCGAAGAATACTACAAGCCCGACGCACCACTCTACGAATATGCGGGTCGTCAATATAAATTGCAGTACATTGGGCAACTTCTGCACAGTGGACACCAGCCAAAGTTACAAGGCCAACCTCTGCCTCTACCGGTTATTCTGGTGCGCGGAACCGACCAGCCAGTAGCGCTTCAGGTCGATAGTCTGATGGGGAGCCGTGAAATAGTCGTGAAGAGCTTGGGGCCGCAGTTCGGGAACGTACATGGCGTTTCGGGGGCTACCATACTCGGTGATGGCAGCGTTGTCGTCATTCTTGACCTGCCTGCCTTGATCCGTGATGAATCTGCAGGCCTGCTGGATGGTATTGATACAACAGCCGTATCGCCGAAAGAAAGCCAGCAAACCAAGCTGGTGATGGTGGTAGATGACTCGGTTACCGTGAGGAAGGTGACCACCCGTCTGCTTGAACGTAATGGCATGGACGTCATTACTGCGAAAGACGGTGTCGATGCAATTGCCTTGTTACAGGATCATAAGCCCGATGCAATGTTGCTTGATATTGAAATGCCGCGTATGGACGGGTTCGAAGTTGCGACACTGGTTAGGCACGATGAGCGCCTGAAGGATGTACCAATTATCATGATTACCTCCCGAACGGGTTCAAAACACCGAGAACGAGCACTTGCTATCGGGGTGAACGAGTATCTGGGTAAACCCTTCCAAGAGAAGGATCTGTTGACGACCATCGAGAGTTTAACTGACTAGCCGTGAATGTGATGACACGGCCCCAGATAGGCGTCATATCCGACTGCGCTTTGCAGCGACATAATTTGCAGACCGTGCTAAGCAGCTACGGATTGAACGTCATACTAAGCTGTGACCCAAACTATCTCGAAGACCAGCCCAGCGACAGGCACACGGCTGTAGAATGCTGGATTTTGGAGTTGCAGAACGAGGCGCTCGATATACCGGCTTTGGAGCGTTTGATCGAGAAAGCAGAGCGGCCGATTCTGTTCGGTTTGGGTAAGGCGCCAGATAAATCCAATGCAGATTACATCTCTTGGGAGCGACGTCTGATTACCAAGCTGGAGGAGCATTTAGGCGACCTTGAACTGCTTGACTCGGAAGAATCGATTCTTTCGCTGGGCGGTGGCGAGGTGCATTTTGGCGATGATGCCGAATCACACCTTGACGAGCACTCCGATAGGGAGCCTGCCAAGAATATTTGGGTGTTGGCTGCTTCACTAGGTGGCCCCGCAGCGGTGAAGGTATTTCTCGATCAAATGCCCGGCAATATTAATGCAGGTTTTTTGTATGCGCAGCATGTTGACCCCCATTTTGCTAAGGTTCTGACTCAGGTTCTCGGGCGGCATTCGAACTTAAGCTTAAAAACGCCGCAGCCGAATCAGCACATCAAGCAAGGTGAAGTATTGATGGTTCCTGTTGACCGCGAAATATCTTTTTCGGCTTCAGGTATTCAGTTTCATGACAAAGAATGGCCGGGGCCTTATGGGCCTTCTATTGACCAGCTCTTGTTAAACTTGCATCGTCACTATGGCGAAAACTGTAACTTGATTGTCTTTAGCGGTATGGGAAACGATGGCGCAATGGCTGTACCTGCTATGAAACGCAGTGGTTGTTCGATATGGGCGCAAACACCAGAAAGCTGTGCAAATGGTGCTATGCCCCAATCTATCATTGATTTGGAGTGCTGTGCTTATGTTGCGGAGCCTTTGGCTTTGGCTAAAAAGTTTATAGAACAGGTCGGTGTAATCGAAGAGGTTCAGACCGACAAACCGAATTGAGCCCATTTTTTGAAAAACTGGGCAACAAAGCTAAAAAGAGGATACCAAGGTGTCAGAAACGCTAGAAGTGATTTCCTGTCTTTATTTGCCGGTGAGCAAAAATAAATTACTGTTACCTAACGTAAGTGTCGCAGAGGTGGTTGATTTCCAACAGCCACTTAAAGAAGATGGGACACCCGACTATTATTTGGGAACGGTACAATGGAGAGG
>JBFJVR010000263.1:0-4629 GCA_041624095.1 Oleiphilaceae bacterium | reverse complement strand
CCCTTATTTTTTATTTAGTGAGCGCACTGACTTTTCAGATAGAAACACGGCCTCGCTTAAGCATGGTCGTGAGCTCTGCACCCATCACCTAGCTCAGCACTTACCTTCAATGCCATCTATGCAAATCAGCCATTTACCAACTACTTAGCCTGCTATTTTAAGACTGAGAGCTATACAATACGCGAGACAAGCGTATTTTTGTCTTCGCCTTTAAGCACCCTATATGTTTTGGGCTACTATTATACGCAAAAGATATATCGCAATTGAATCAGGCTGTCGTATGCATAACGCACCCGAAAATCCTTCCCCATCAGATACCTTTATGCTGACTGCAAAGCGCGGCACACGCTCACATAGTTTGTGGCTCGTGCCATTGATTCTGGTTTTGCTGCTAATCCCCTGCGCCTACTATAGCATTCCTTTGTTTCACACACTGGTTGAGCTTTTTGCCATTGGCATTGCAATGATGAGCTTTGTCGTAGCCTGGAATACATTTTCTCTATCACGCAACTATGCCCTGTTGTATTTGGGCTGCGGCTACTTTTGGGTTGGGATTCTCGATTTGGGGCATACCCTGAGTTTCGAAGACGTGATTCTCGAGAGTGCCCTGCGCCCCGGCACTACCATCGAACTGTGGATACTGGCACGATACCTCGAAGCCTGTTTGTTGTTGATCGTACCCTTTAGCACCAAGTTAAGGTATTCACCTTTGAAGCCCTTTATCGCGTTTGGGGCGCTCTCACTAGCTGCGATAGCTGCAATTTACTTCAACTTGCTTCCCGCCATGTATATACCTGGCGAAGGCCTTACTTTAGCCAAAGTGGCCAGCGAATACCTGATTATTCTCGCCTTATTCGCAGCTATCTGGCTGTTTTATCTCCATCGAAACGAGGCAGGCTTTGACTTCGCCCCGATGATAGTCCTGTCGATTATCTTTACCATTGTTGCCGAGCTGAATTTCACCCTTTATACCGGCCTTAAAGAGACCCCCATTATCATCGGCCATATATTCAAGCTGTTTTCTTTTTGGTTGATTTATCACATTCTGGTCGAAAGCTCCTTGCGCAGGCCGGTAAATAGCTTGGCGCAAGTCGTTGAATCGTATGATCATTCCAGCGACGACACCGTCATTATCGACCACACAGGAGTGATCACTTGGGCAAACAAACGCGTGCGCGGTCAACGTGGTCAGCAGGTGATCGGGCAACATTGTCACGCCATTCTGCATCAGTCAGCACTGCAACAAAACAATTGTCCAATTTGTCTCGCGATCGAGAACAAACAGTCACTGCAAAACCATGAGTTTGAAAACCCCGAGACTAGCAGCTGGCACGAGGTCAGCTTATCGGGCATTCACTACAGTGAAAACTTCAGTGCCATGATTCATAACTCGCGCGACATCACGGTACGCAAACGTAGCGAACTTCAGTTCGCCAGAGTAAACCGTCTGTATAAGGTATTGATTCATACCAATCACGCAATCTCACGCCTTAAAACAAGGGGAGCCCTGTTACAAGAAATCTGCGACATCGCAGTCAAGCATGGTGGCTTCAAAATGGCGTGGATTGGTATTATTGAAGACCACTATGTGCGGCCTGACTTTTATGCCGGCGATGAGTACGGCTACTTGCACGAGATGCAAATGCGGGTCGATGATTCTGCCCTAGCACGGGGCCCCGTGGGCAAAGCAGCCAAATCGGGTCTGGTCAGCTGCGTTAATCAAGTACAGTACGACGAAGACTTCAAACCATGGCGACGAGCAGCCTTGCAACGTGGCTATGCGGCTCTGGCCTCGGTTCCCATCAAGAGCGATCAAGGAACCTTCGCACTGTTTACGCTTTACTCCAACCAGGAAAATGCGTTCGATGATGATATGAAGGCTCTGCTCACCAGCCTCAGTGAAGACATCAGTACCGCCCTGTTTAACCTCCAACAAATAGCCCTGAAGCGCGAAGCTGAAATTAGCGTAACCAAGCTTTCGAGTGCCGTTGAACAGAGTGTAAACGCAACACTAATCGCCAATGCGCACGGTGTAATTGAGTATATTAACCCCAGTTTTAGCGATATGACTGGCTACAGCGAACAAGAAGTACTGGGCCAAGGCAAGGATATTCTGAAAAAAATCTATCACCCAAAGGGCTTCGAGTACATCTGGAATAACGTGATACAGGGAGAAAACTGGCAAGGAGAAATCACCAGTTATCGAAAAAATGGCGAACCTTACTGGACACTATCGTCAGTCTCTAGCGTGAGAAACGAAGCTGGCAAAGTCACGCATATAGTTGGAACATCTGTTGATAACACTGCCCTTAAGCAGGCTCAACAAACCATCGAGCACCTTGCATTTTATGACCCCCTTACCGGGCTCGCCAATCGCCGTTTGCTGATGGATAGAATGGCCCATGCGATTGCCGGAGCAGATCGTCATGGTGAGTTGGTCGCGGTGCTGCTCTGTGATCTGGACAACTTCAAGATGATCAACGACTCACTAGGACATGAAAGTGGCGACGTATTGCTGAAACATATCGCTCAAGTGTGCGCATCGCATGTGAGAAAAGATGATACGGTTGCGCGACTGGGCGGTGATGAGTTTGTCATACTGCTCGACGGCATAGACCACGAAGACAGCGTCACCGACATTGCCAACAGCATTCAGGAAACCCTGCTGCAGCCGATCAACCTTAACAATCAGCAGGCGGCAGTTACTTCGAGCATCGGGATCGCGATCCATCCCCAGGACGGCAATCACCCTGATGACCTGTTGCGCCACGCCGACCTTGCAATGTATCACGCCAAACATTCCGGAAAGAATCGTTTCGAGTTTTTCCAGGCCGACATGAACGCCAAGGCCAGGCGTCGCCTTTCGATGGAAAACAAACTGCGCAAAGCCATCGAAAACAAAGACTTCAATTTGGTGTATCAACCCCAGATAGACATAGCATCCAAGCGCATTATCGGTTTCGAAGCGCTGATTCGCTGGCAAAATGAAGACAAACAGCCTATTTCGCCTGCCGAATTTATTCCACTCGCTGAAGAAACCGGCATGATTACCGCAATTGGAAACTGGGTTATCGAGCAGGCGTTCAAGGATTGGTCGCGTTTCCGCGATGCGGGCTTTGGCGAAGCCAGCATGTCGATCAACGTTTCGGCCAAACAGATCCATCAACCCGCGCCACTGTTACACACTATCGCACAAGCGCTGGCCGACCATCCGAACTGCCCTGCAAAGGCATTGAAGATCGAGATTACCGAGAGCACCCTGGTGAAAGACATCGACAACACTATTAACTCGCTGAGCAGTATTGCGGACATGGGCATTGGTGTGGCTATCGACGACTTCGGCACCGGTTACTCATCGCTGAGCTACCTCAAACGCTTTCCTATCACCCAGGTGAAAATAGACCGTTCGTTTGTGAATGACCTGAATACCGATGAGAATGATCAAGCTATCGTTGCGGCCGTGATTGCTATGGTCAAAAAGCTGAATATCGAAGTGATTGCAGAAGGCGTCGAGACGCAGGAGCAAAGTTGCTATTTGGCCAACGAAGGCTGCGCGTTGGCGCAAGGGTTCTTTTTCTTTAGGCCACTTGCAGCCGAGCAGATACTGGCGCTGGCAAAGCCTTAACTCACCAGCCCTGCCACTAAGCGCCGATCAGATCCCCAGTGAGTCTAACAGGTCGTCAACTTCATCCTGATTAGTACCAGATAACTGGCCGGGTTTGAGGTTTTCACTTTCCGCAGAAGTGTTACCGAAAATTTCGTTGAGCGAGATGATCGTCAGCATGAATTTTTGATCGGTGATCTGATCTTCAGAGAACAGGTTCATTGCTTTGGTTAATTCTGAATTGACCGATGCTTTTATTTGCTCTTTCTGTGTATCAGACAAACCTGCCACATTCGCCAATATGGACGACTCAATGCCTTCCATAAGGTCCATCTGCCGCTCTTTCATCACCTGATAGTTCTCATTTACCTGCTTCAACTCATTAGCGCAGGACATCACCATTTTTTTAATCTGTTCGGAGCGACCTTGGAGTTCTGCCGTTCTCTCCTCAACCTTTTGCTCAAGATTTTCATTAAGCTCACGAATTTCTTCTTCAGCTTCTTTACGCTGCGTGATGTCATTGATGGTCGCAAGAAACGTCAGCCCGCCATTTACCTCAAGCTTGTAGACAGCCAGATCAACCCAGCGTAGTTCTGAACCAACCAAGACCTGAGTTTCCAACTTGCCGACATTTTGCTTATAGCAGGCGAGGTACTCCATTAATACCGAGTCGGCCATATTGGCCTCGTCGTCCCCCATTGAGCCCATGCCTCCTCGGGCCTCGATCGGTTCGAACTCGGGAATGGGAAGATCCATCAAGGTTGGAATCAAGTCTACAAGGGGCTTCCCTTCGACTTCGCCTTCCTGTCTCTCGAATATGGTTCTGACCGCGGGCGTCGACGTTTTTACAATCCCTTGGCTATCGATCGCCAAAAGAACAAAGTCTGCGGCAACAAGAAGGGTATCGACAATTTGATTTATCTGCATAGTAAATAGGGTATTTGTTTAGACATTGACACTTAAAAATAGCAGTGGCTTGCCAAATTGGCTAGAGATAATAGTCAGATAAGTTGATTTTAGCCCTG